>NZ_JBEAAL010000044.1:0-34227 GCF_040066075.1 Neorhizobium phenanthreniclasticum | reverse complement strand
GGGAACAACCTGTCCAGCGGAGGGAAGAGATTTAGCCGATCGGTCAAAACGCCGGTCAAAACATAACCGAACCCAAGGAAAAGCCGCCAACCGAAGGTGTTTTGCCCCTTGTGTTCTTTCATTGGAGAAACACCCATGTCTGATCTCAATGCTCTCGAACTCTATGCCAAGCTCTGCGGCTTCAAACTCCTCGTGCTTGCCAATCGCTTCGGTTCGACCAATGCCGTGTCCGACCACGTGCATCATGAATTCTTGGAAAGGATCGGCGATCTCATTGAATTGATGCAGGACATCTTGCATGCGGAGCGGAAGTTGCGCGTCGTGTCGGACGCAGTCCAGCGCGAGGAGGTAGAGTGGGCGCGATGGAGCTGCGAACACCATCTCGTGGATGTCTACCTGACCGGCGCACCTTACCCGCTCCTGGAATTTGTCCCGATCGACCCGGAAACGCAGGAATATCGTGACAACACGACCGGCAGCTGGCGTCCGCTGACGGAGGATGGGCCTTATCTTCGCGATGTGAGCAACGAGGAGCTCAGCGGACTTCGGACCATCATGGATCAGATCGCCGAAGAAACCGGGATCTGCTTCTCAGCCTATCGTGTCGTCTGGGGATCACAGCCGGACGAGGAGGCAGAGGGTGCGACACGGGATTAAACTTTCGGCGACGGGCGCAAGTGCCCGTCGCTGCTTGTTGCGTGTTGGATAAGCAATATAGGCCGGATCGACCGGCTGATATTGCTTGGAGCAAAGGTCGATCTTCGCTTCAGTCTATTCCCAGGGCAAAGCGGGCATGTCGCCGTCGGCGATCCGCCATATCCAATTCGCCATGTCCGGGCGCGCCTCGATCATATCGCGAAGCGAAACCTCGAATTGAGCGTCGGCATTCGGCGGCACGATATAAAGCGCCGTCGGCCGAGGGCGCGCTTCCGGCATGATCGCGTTGGCAATAGGCTGGTCGCCGGGCAGGTTGAAGCGCAACCCTTTCACCGTCTTGCCACGCATTCGCGTCAGTTTGCCGAGCAGCCGCTCTTCATAGGCGGTCTCAACTGGAAGCCATTGTTCCGTGACGGTCATCAGGGCGATCTCGTCGATCGTGACGAGGCCTCCTGCGCTCGATTCGATTGTGGCGATCGTCATCAAATGGAACCGGTCATCGCTTCGCCAGAGCGTTAGCTCGTCCTCGAACCGGCGCTGGACGCGTCGCCAGGTCGGTTCCTCAAGGTGCAACCGAAACCCGGGCATGTGCTTGACGACGACCTGCTGGCCGCTGCGGGCCGGCGCAAATTCCTTCACCTCGCCAACCAAGAGCATCAGCTTCCTCGGGCCACCATCCGATACCGACAAGCCGTTCAATGCCTGTGCCCGGCGCTGCTCGATCGCCGGCTTATCCTCGGTGCGGAAAGGTTCCGGCACGAACAGGCGCTTTGAAAGCGCCTCGCCGCGCACCGACATGGTGCGGGCGGCTTCGACGAGATGGTGATAGACCTGCCACCAATGCCGTTTTCCGGCCCAGTGCGCCGTCCATTCGGTCAGGCCGCTCTCATGCCAGAGAAGATGCAGGAGGGCTCGAAGCGACAGGCGCTTGCTGTCGTTCTCCACGCTGTCTGGCACGGTGCCCTCCGACGCAGGTTTCCCCCGGGGTCCGCGCTTCGACAGCGCGAAATCCAGCTTCAGCGCAGCAGTTCCCCCCCGATCGAGCTTGATCGCGCTTCCGATCAAGGCGCCGAGCCCGGAAAGGTCATAAGGCGGTTCATAGGACGGGCATGATGGATCATGCTCTGCCCCGGAAAGGGGCATCCTCTTGAGGACGAACTGGTCGCCAATTTTCGCGACGTACATCGCCAGGCCCGGCTCCCTGCAAAGGCAAAGCGGTCGCAGCTTGTCGCGATAGGCCTGCGCCAGACGCTCCTGAAGATCTTCGGCCCCTTCGTCGCAAGACACGCCGCCGATGAGGAAACACCGCGCCCGTCTGCGGTTTGAGGACGTCTCGGTTGCCGAAGAGTCCGCCATCAATAGCCGTTCTCCTCCAGATAGAAGTCTATGGCGGCCTTCATCACCGCCGCCATCTTGACGTCGTTTTCATCGGCAGCCCGCTTGAGGCGCGCCTTCGTCGCGAAGTCCAGCGCGACATTGACGAAGAACTTGGCCTCCCGCTGCTTCGCCCGTTTCAGGTTCTTGATGCTGTGACGTGCTTCCTCTTGAGCGACTGCCCGCTCCTTTGCCCGCTTCTCCCGTTCCGCCGGCGAGCGCTTGTTCAGGATGCGGCTCCCGTTTTCCCCGTCGTCCGAAGACACTCCGGCAGCCGACGTTTCGGGATCGGCGGAAGCGGGCCGACTGGGAATCTCCGCCGAGGCGTCGGCCGCTTTCGACGGGCTGGAACTCCTGCCCGCGATGGTGAAGTCGCCAAGGCCGAGGGTGGCTTTGCTCATGCCGCTTCTCCTCTCGCGGCAATCTGCCGTTTCGTCTCGATCTCTTCGACGAGGCTGAGAACTTCCTGGCGTGCCTTTCGCACCGGCTCGCTCAGTTCCTGCATCTGCAGCGTCCCGAGGCCGTTCTGGATTTCGCGATAGACATTGCGTTCGAACAGTTCCGTATCGAGGAGCGCTGTCCGATAGCCAGCTTCCTGCAGGCCGGCGACGAATGGCCTGATATAACGATAGGCTTCGAGATTGCGGCCGGGAACCGTGATCCGCGTGCGCAGATTGAGATGCAGAATCCCGGAGCCCTGCCGATCGTTGATCTCGCTGACACTGGCCGCCGCCTGTCCGGCCGCCTCGATTTCCTTGATGCCGGGCTGGATGGGCGACAGCACCAGGTCGGCCGAGCCGATGATGGTGTCCTGCACGGTGCTGTCGACGCCGGGCGCATCGACGATGATGAGGTCGAAGGCGTTGCGCAGCCGCTCGATCTCCGCCTCGATCGTTCGGCGTGAGGCGGCAACGGCCACGTTAATGTTTTCCGGGACATTGTCCTTGCTATGGCAAAGCCGCCACCACCCCGACAGATTGAGCCGGCCGTCGGCGTCGATGAGAAGAACCCGTTCGCCCCTCAGCGCATATTCGCCGGCGAGCAGCGTCACCAGTGTCGTTTTGCCGGCGCCGCCCTTGTTGCTGACGGCTGCGTAGATTCTCGCCATGCTTGCCTCCATCCAGCCCACCCGGAATCTCCGCGCAGGAGTTATTCAGCCTCTTAAAGTTAGAACAAATATTGTTCTATTTCGTCCCACCGTCAACCCGTCGGAGGAGGATATCACTCCGTGTAGAACGGTGGAAACATGCTGGCATCACATCGAGTGGTCACATCGATTATGCGTGTGGTGTGGAACAACGGAAGCATTGATTATTTAGATAAAGCAATTAGATGATATGGTGCCACGGTGTTTCGATACCGTGGTTCGGCATCGTGCGTTCGCACGCGGAATTGGCCTGAGGCTACCTTGATGAGTCGATCGCAAGTTTTGATTTAAGGCTTGCGTGGCGTATCAAAAACAGTAAACTCTTGTTTGGCAGGATACGCAAATTTGTGATACAAATTTGCTGACGATCGACGGACGAGCCGTCGATGGCGCCTGCGGTGCTCCTTCAAGGGGAGGGTGAAGTGGCAGCGGATGGTGGCGGAGCGGTGCGCCTGGGGAAGGCCGAGGAGCGTAAAGAGCGCGTCGTGCATGCCCGCTTCAGCGCCTCGGAACTTACCGCGATCGAGCAGGCCGCTGGCGCCGCAGGCCTGACGGTTTCCGCCTTCATGCGTTCGCTGACGCTCGAAGGGGCGGGGGTCCGACCCTTCCTGACCGATGACGACCGGGCCGTCTTCGAGATGCTAATTTCGGACATGCGGGCGATCGGGGTTAACCTCAACCAGCTCGCTCGGGCGGTGAACGGGAGCGGCCGGCTCGTCGAAGCGAAGCTTGCTGCGGAGCTGGTCGATGTCCAGCGTCTTGCCGCGGCCATCGTACTCGAACTCAGAAGTCTTGCGGGACGTGGTGCCCGCCGGCGTCGGGGAGTGGTCTGATGGAATTCCTGCCCGGCGCCTTCGAGCATGAGTGGGAGAGGCGGAAGGCCGTGTTGCTGCAGGAACGCCAGCTTCTCAAGGCAAATGCTATCGATGAGGAAGAACGCCGGCGCCGCGGTGGTTCCGTCGCGGCCGCATCGCCGCTGTCCGGCCGGGCACTGGGCCGTCCGACATTCGCTAAGATGGGCGGCGGTTTCGGGCGTGGACAGGCGCGGAGGCAAGGCGGCGAGCCATCGATGCGCTCGCGGTTTTCGGGTCTTGCCTCCGGTAGCCAGCCGGCCGTGGTCAAGCTCGCTTCCTTCGGCGGGGGTGGACGGCTCGGCGCGATGATCAGCTATGTCTCGCGCAGCGGAGATGTTGCCGTCGAGAACGAGCGCGGGGAGGTGTTCAGCGGTCGCGACGAGCTCTCCTCCATTCGCGGCGAGTGGCACCATCTGATGAAGAACCGCGCGGAGAGCCGCGATATAGGCACCTTCGTTCTCGATGTGAAGGATATATTCGACACTGCGGGCGACCTGCACCAGCAAGCACGCGCTCTCTTGCAGCGCGGGTTTGGTGACCGGAGCTTCGCCTTTGCGGTCACAGCTCGTGGCGAGGAAGATGGCTATCGGATCGAAGGTGTCGTCGTCCTGCGCGACAGCGCCGGCGAGCGGCTGACCGGCGACAGGAAGGCTTCGACGTTCGTGCAGGAGCGACTCGATGCGGGTCGGAACGAACCCGAAGGCGCGGCAAGCTTTCGCTTTACCGGTTATGGTAATGGCACGGATTACGGCACGAGCCGGCTTCGCGATCTGGTCGAGCGGTATGACGGTGGCGTTCAGGATGAGAAGGGCCAGGCAATCGCCGGTGCGAAGGAGGCGGGCGACCTGGTGCAGCAGGAATGGCGCGGCCGGCTTCATAGCCGCAAACCCCGCGATGTCATGCATGTGGTCATCTCGGCGCGGGCCGGGACTGATGTCGCGGCTTTTCATGCCGCGGCTCGGGATTTCCTGGCGCAGGAATTCGCCGGACATCGCTATGTATTTTCGATGCACGACCCGTCCGCGGATCCGAAGGCGGAGGAAGCCGGTGGCAGGCGGCCGCATGTCCATGTTCATGCGATCGTCGCGATGCGCTCGGATGCCGGCGACCGGGTGGAGACGACGATCGCAACCTTCCGTCGCTGGCGGGTGACCATGGCGGAAAAAGCCAGGGACCACGGAATCCGCATGGAAATGACCGACCGGCGGGAGCGGGCGAGCAGCCCGGCTTACACCCGGAACCAGGTGCGCCCGACGAGCCGCGCCGGCAGGACCGAGCATGAGGGGACGAGCGATGCCGCGCAACAGCGCTACGAGGCGAAGAGGGCGGATCGGCAGAGTTTCGCGAGGACAGAGGATGGCAAGGCTTATTCTACGGTCGCGCGGGAAGAATGGGCCGCACTGGCTGCGAATGGTGATGTACCGGGGGCACGAAAGTTTGCGATAGAGCAATTAAAGCGATTTGAATCAGCGGCTTCCCGGATCAATCAGGGTGAGGTTGAAGTTCTGGCAGGCAGAAATTCTTACTCGCAGTTCAGAACAAATTTGGTAAAGTTGGTGAATGCTGTTTCGGAGGGCGAGAGCATGCGCCACATGACACGTCAGGAATTCGAGACCTACGAAAAGCGCGTCGAGACGGCGCTCTTCCAAGCCGAGCGCGTGACGCCGGATGACCAGAAGAAGAGCTTTGAGGAAATCGTGTCCGCCGCGCGCGAGCACGTCAATGTCCGGCGTGAACTGATGGAGCTGCAGGAACGCGGCGCTTCCTCCGAGCGGGAAGGCGAGCGACGTTCGCCCGAGCAGGACGACGATCCGCGCACCCGCTGGGATGATGTCGTCGGTCGTCACGGCCTGCGCATGGCGGAAGCGGCCAACCAGGTCATGCTGGAGGTCGAGCGCTACCGCGAGGAGATCGAAAAAGCCTATGCGCGGAAGCTTGATGCCGAGAAGGCGGTGCTTGAGGCCGGCCTGCAGCGGGAAATCGCCAAAGCCGCCGAGCTCGGCGCCGCGGGCAATACGCTGATCCGGGAGATCGCGGAAGTCGATGAGGAACTGCGCGTTGCCATTGAGCGGGCGGAGCATTCTCGCGAGAGCCGCAACTGGTCTAAGGTCGATGGGACAGGGAATGCCGGGGAGCGGGCGGACGAGAAGCAGGGTCTCGATCGGGGCGATGAGGCGGCGGTCGGCCGCTCGGCGGATTATGAGCAGGATCGTGATGTAGATGATCGGGGGCGGTTACAGACGGAACGACCGGTGGCCCGAGCCGGGGACACGACCAGGACGGATCCTGCGCAGCAGCACATTCCCCGGATCGAGGAATTGCAACGCGAGGCCGACGAACGGCGGGAACAGGATCGCGACGAGCGCGAGCGATAGAGAGGCATTCATGCGAGACGATCGACGCCTCATCGTCAATCAGGAGACGGATCACAAGGCAAACGATGGCTTTGCCACATTCGGAGCGTTGGTGTTCGGCGGCGTCATGACGATCGCGCTGATCGACTACGGCCTGACCGCAGCCTGGAGGTGGAGTGTATCGATGTGGGACGGGATCCTTTCTTTCTTCACGTTCTAGCGTTCTCCAGGCCATTCGCACGGAGAGCGTCAATGCCTCCGATTTTTGAGCCATCGGCGCTGGGGACCTCGGCGATAGGTGCGCATTCTCGGAGGATGGATAGCACCTCCGCAGCGCTGGACGCCTCGATTTCGGAGTTCCCGAGCCGGATGCGCACACGACGCGCCGCCAGCCAGGCTTTGTAGCATCCTGTCAGGGACAGGATGACGGCCGCGATGGCGCCGGGGATGCCCGCCATGCTGATTAGCTCTTTTAGAATCTCGAATTCGCTCATAAGCAAGCCATGGCCTGTGAAGGGTTGTCGCCACAAACTAACCCCTGCCGGGGACCGTTAAGTGCGAAACCGAGATTTTCAGGCTTTTCCGGCAGATTCGCCAGCCTGTCCGGGTTTCCAAGCGTTCAGTGCGATTTCCATTGCTGGGGACGTCCGCCTGAGCCACGATTTTGCAGAATCGTGGGCTTTCCCGCACCAGAGGTGATGACCACGTCAGGAATCTTGCAAGTGATACTGGAAAGTGATACTAAACGGAACTAAGCAGGAAGCATCGGGCAACTCTCGCGGCCGTGTTTGCTGACCCCGTTCTTGCCGGGATTGTTTGGCGGGACATTGAGGCGCTATTCGTCGCATGTGGGGCAGAAATCACGGAAGGGCAAGGCTCGCGGGTGCGGGTCGTCCTGAACGGCGTGCGCGCGGTTTTCCATCGCCCGCATCCCCAGAAGGAAACCGACAAGGGAGGGGTAAAATCCGTCCGGCGCTTCCTGCTCGAAGCGGAGATACAACCATGACCACAATGCACTACAAGGGCTACGAAGCTGTTGTTGAGTTCGATGAGGACGCCGATATTTTCCACGGTGAGGTCGTCAACATGCGCGATGTCATTACCTTTCAGGGAACTTCGGCGGCCGAGCTGAAGCAGGCAATGGCGGATTCCATTGAGGATTACCTGGTGTTCTGCAAAGAGCGTGGCGAGGAACCCGAAAAGCCTTTTTCCGGCCAATTCGTTGTCAGGACCGAACCTAGTATCCACAAAGCTGTGTCGAGTGCCGCACGACGAGAGGGCGTAAGTCTCAACAAATGGGTGACGCAGGCGTTGGAACGCGCCGTTTCGCGGAAGGTCGCATAGAACCTCATTGCTTCGGGCTCGCACACCATCGACGAGCGGTGACCTCTCCACCATAGAGTTTTGGGGGTGTCTTGACGGGTGAGGCGCAACATCGGCGCCCAACTATTCCAGCCCGATCTCCGCTGGATCCGGAACCGTCTGGGCAAGGATGTCGTGAATGCTCTTGCGTTGTCGGGGAGTGATCTCTGCTGCCTGCGCCAGTGAAGCCTCGACGGCTGATTTCAGTTTGTCTGCCGTCGGAAGGATCCGCTCTTCTGCCTTGGCTACCAGATCGCCGATTGCGGTTTCTGCTCCGGTGTTTGAGGTTTTCTTCGCCCGATCCGAGCGGGCTTTATCGGAGGTTTTCCTGACGCTGCGGGCGACGCGTTTTGGAACAGTCGGAGTTTCGCCTGCCTGGGGAGCAAGCTTCAGGGTGGGGCGTTCTTCACCCGGCCCATCGGCCGCAGGGTCATATTCCGGTGCCAGCGCAGGAACAGGCAACGCTGCTTCGAACTCCAGATCGGGGACGTCCGGCTGCTGCTGCTCGGCATAGGCGGCAGCAGCCTTGAACGGCTGGACGGCATGATAGCGAAGCTTGCCGCCAAAGATCGGGCGCTGACCCTCGACCAGCAGGATCATCCTGTCCTCCGGCATCTGGCGCACCTCCTGCGGCATCATCAGGTCGCGCTCACGGATCTGCTCGACCTTCGTCCGTCGCGGCAGTCCCATGAACTCCAGCGTGCGGGATTCCGACTGATACCGGATGGTGCGTTTGCCAAGCGCACGCGATGCGTATTCGGCCGTTGCCTGATCGTTGGCGCCGAGGATGAGCTGCAGGCCGCAATTGCCGAGCAGCGAGTGCCTTGCGGTCTCGCCGTAGATTTCGTCGATATTCTTCAGGTCCTGGATGATAAAGGCCATTTTTATGTTGTAGCCGGCCACATAGGGGAGCTTGTTGAGGACCTCGTCCATCTTCTTCAGCTGTCGGAATTCGTCGAGCAGGAAATAGACAGGCAGGGCATTGGGGTTGTGCTCACGGGTCAGGAGATCCATGACCTGCTGGACGAAGAGCGTCAGCAGGGGCCGCAAGATCGTCATGTCGGTGACGTTCGGCGCCAGGTAGATGGTGACCGGCCGGCGCTGCAGTGACACGAGATCCATGTCCGTCACGGCGGTCGCGGCGACGACACGCTCGTTGCGCAGCGGCGCCAGCGCCTTCTGGATGTCGAGGAGCGCCGAGCGGGCCGCCCGTTCGTTCAGTGCGATGTAGGCATTGAAGCTCTCGGTCGTGAAACGCGAGAGATAAGGCTCCTTCTCCTTGATAAGTTTCATCAGGATCTGCAGGTCGACGCCGGCATTGAAGAAGCCGTTGACCTCGCCAAGGTTGCGACGGTTCTTGTAGAAAGGGCTTTCCAGCACATAGCTGATGACGCCGGCGATCACCTGCTGGGCGATGCCCTGCCAGACAGCGTTTTCGGAACCGATCGCTTCAGGAATGAGAATGCTTGCCATGTTCTGGATGTCGATCGTGCGACTGCCGCGATCGCTTCGCACGAAATCCAGCGGGTTCCAGCGATGGGTTTTGGCCGCGCCCGGAGAGAAGAGAAAGACCTGGTGTCCTTTGGACCTCCGGTATCCGGCCGTATGCTCGAAAATCTCGCCCTTGAGATCGGTGACGATCATCGAGCCGGAAAACATCAGCGCGTTAGGAATGACATAGCCAACGCCCTTGCCGGAGCGCGTCGGGCCAATGATGAGATGATGCCGGTCGTCGTGCCGGCTCAGGATATTGCGCCCGATGCGTCCGAGGATATGTCCTTCCTTCCGAAACCATCCGCCGCGTCGCAGCGACGCCATGTCCTGGAAGGCAGCATCTCCGAGCGGGTTCGACGGCCGCCGAAGCCCCGTGACCGCGGCAATCGAGGCGATGCCGATCGCTGGAACAAGAGCGCCGATGGCGGCGAGCTGGAGGGACCGATTGTTGGGATAGGCGATCAGCTGCTGAAACGGCGCCAGCGGATTGGTGGTGGTCAGCAGCTTGAGGATCCGCCCGTCTTTCCAGACAAGCTGGAGGATCAGGCTGTAGCCGAGCATCCAGATGGCGACGGCGAAGAGCAGGCAGAACACCAGATAGATGGCCTGGTGGGACTTCTTCATGGCGATCGCCGCGCGAAGTAGATCTCGGAGACGCCACGCCGGCCGCCGTTGCGGCGAAGCTGGATGACCACAGGGATAACCATGCGGATATAGGACATGAGGTCCGGCTTCGAATATCCCGATGACATGCCTGTCTGCATCATCATCATGGCAAGCTGCTCATAGGCGCCCATCGGTGTGTCGGCATGCACCGTCGACATGCTGCCGGGATGGCCGGTGTTGATCGCCCGCAGGAAGGCGAAAGCCTCGGCGCCACGGATCTCGCCGACGAAGAGCCGGTCCGGCCGCATGCGCAGCGATGCCTCAAGCAGCGACTGGATCGTCACCTGGGCAGTGCCCTGATCGCCACGCGAGGCGAGCAGATGCACGCTGTTGCGATGTGGTGGAAAGAGCTCGCGCGTGTCCTCCAGCGTCAGAATGCGCTCGTGTTCATCGACGCTTTTCAGGCAAGCATTGAGAAACGTGGTCTTGCCGGTCGAGGTGCCGCCGCTGATCAGGATCGACACGCGCCCGCGCACGGCGGTCTCGATAAAATCGTGGATGCGGTCGGCATCGAGAAGAGCGATGAGTTTCTCTTCGGTCGCACTCAGCCCTCCGACGGTCACCGCCACCTTGTCGAGGGCGCCGCTGTCGCGATATTGCGCCAGCGTAAAATCGCTCACGACCTGCTTCCTGATCGAGATCGCGCCGCCGTCTGCGGCCGCCGGCGGCAGGACGATCTGGATACGCTCGCCGGAGGGGAGTGCCGCACTCAGCAATGGATTGCTGCGGCTGACGAACTGGTTGCTGGCGGCTGCGACCCGTTCACCGATATGCTCGATCTCCGTCGAGGTGAGAGCGGGGATCGTAAGGAACTGCATATGGTCGGCGCCGAGGCGCTCGATGAAGACCTCGCCCGGGCGGTTGACGGAGATCTCCACGACGTGTGGGTCATCGAGGAACGACGCCAGCGGTGCCAGCGCCCGCTTCAGGAAATAGTGCGGATCATTGCCGGATGCGGCGACCCGTATCGATGCCTCGTTCATGCTTGATCTCCTTCAAGGCTTCCTCGACCGGATCCGGATACATGGCCGAGAAGTCGAGGTCCTGGCGGACATAGACGAAAATGCGTTCGCCCTGATGGACGCTGATCGTCGGCGGGATGCGGAGGTTCTCGCCGAGCGCCTGGTTGGCCATATCGGAGAACGTCCGAGCGATCGTCTCGCGGGCGAGCTCGGCGGCGCGGTCGGAATCGGACTCGTTGTTGCCCGATGATGAGCTGTATTGGCCGCTGCCATAGCCGGTCAGGTAGGAGGACCCGGCGCCGACGATGGACAGGAGAATCGCTGATCCGAACCGCTCGCGCCATTTGTTGTCGACGATGCCGGTCAGTCCCGATCGGCCCAGGCCATCGGTGCCGATGCTGTTCAGCCGCACCGAGACGCCATCGTCACGTAGAAGGCGCGTCCAGATCACGAAGATGCGTTTCTGGCCGCGGGTCACATCGGACTGGTATTCGCCGATCAGGCGCGTGCCGGTCGGAATGAGCACGCGTCGGCCGTCGAAGGAATAGACGTCCTGTGAGGTAATGGCGCGGATCTGACCGGGCAGGTCGCCATTGATCGCCGTCTCCAGGATGCCGGGGATCAGCGTGCCCTCGGGGATCATGGCATCCAGCCGGCCGACCTGGCGCGCTTTCGCCGAGCGATCGCCGATGGCCGATGCTGTCGCCAGGAACTTGCTGTTGCGATCCTCTCCCGCAACGGTCGGCCCATCGCCAGCAGTTCCCCCGTTCAGACTGTTATCCGCGCTATCAGCCTTGGTGGAATCGACGATGATCTGCTTGGAAAGATAGCGCTTGGGAAACTCCTCCGGGATTTGCTCCACCGGCTTGTCGGCCGTCTCGACCGTGACCGGCGGGGCAGGGACATCGAACTCGGTGGTATCGGCGGGCTCCTCCTTCTTTTCCTCCGGCGGTTCGGGCAGCTGAATGATGTTGTCGGCCGGCTTTTCCGCCGGCCTTTGATCGTCGCGGAGAAAGGACGGTGGGCGGAATGTGGTGGTGGAGAACTCCTCGTCGCCTCTGAGCACGTCCTGCGGGGGTTTCTTCGGTGCGAAGACGAAGAGATAGGCGAGCACGGCGCCAATGAGCACAAACACCGCGCCGCCGAACAGTTGCTTGCGCCTCGCCCTCCGGTCGCGGACCTCGCTCTGGTCCACTTCCAGCATGGCTTCGAGTTCGGGAGATCGATTCATCCGTTGCCGGTCCTTCTTCGCTTGCTGGCCGTGCTATCGAATGCCGGACCCATCACCGCCGGATCGGGCGCTCCGAAGTCGGGCTTGCGGAGATTGAAGATGCATGTCCACTGATTGCCATCGCGCAGGGTGTATTGGGTGGCCGTGCCGTCGAGAACGATGTAGTCGCCCTCGCGGCGGAAATTGCGCAGCGTTTCGGTGAAGTCGGCATTGACGGCAAAGATCGCCGGCACTTTCGGCCCGAACTTGAAAAAGGTCTTCTTGCCGTCATCGAAGATCATCAGCGGCTTCAGCCCTGGATCGCCGGAGAAGGAATAGTCGATATTGACGTTGGCCTTGTCGATACCGGCGATGTTCGGAAAGGCGGCGCGGGCTTCAGCCTCCTTGCGCAGCGAGGCGTTGAGATCCTTATCGGGATAGACGAAACGAATACCAAAGACCTTTTTGTTGTCCTCCGGCGCGAAGTCCGTGAGTTCGAGATAGTAGATGCGCTTGGTGGTCACGACGTTCATGTTGGTGGCGGCGTTCCTGGCCTTCGGCTTCACGAAGAGGATATTGCCCTTGTCCGTCGGCACCACGTCCCAGCTATCGCTGTCGCCGACCGCAATCGTCTCGAACTTCTCGTCCTCGTCGAAGATGATCATCGTCGAGATGCCGTAGGTCGCGAAGACCCGAACCACATTGTTCGGCTGGTAGACGACGCTGGTAACACGGGCGTCGAGCCGCCCGGCCGATGGCGTCTCGGCCGCCTGGGCGGCTGACAGGGACATCAGGCTCAGGATGAGGAGGACAGCCGCCCGGTTCACTGGCCGCTCCCGGTGACGGTTTCCTGATCGCGGCGGTAGTCGTAGACCTGGAAGCCGAGAGGGTTTTCGAAACGCCACTCGTTCGTCGCAGGGGTGTCGGTGTAGCGATAGCGCACAACGGCGATCCAGTGACGAGCGATCGAGTCGGTATCGGAGATTTCGGTCGTCGAGAACCGCACGATGCCGGTCGAGCTGTTGGGGAAGGTGACGGATGCGATCTCGGTCATGACGCGCTTGTTGCGACCGTAGATCTTCGCCGGGTTCTTCAGGTTGGTCGTGCTGTAGAGATCCTGCAGCTCGCGCGCGGCATTGCCCGTCGATAGAAGCGCCGCGATCCCGAAATTCTGCTCGATGGCATAGGGATCATATCCCTCCCGGGCGCGGATATAGCGGACGATATTGGCCTGGGTGATGGCCTGCTGCTCGGTCAGCGTAACAGGCCGGGTCAGACCGGTCTTGACCTCGATATAGCCGGTGTTCTTGTCGACCTCGACGAGATAGGGCTCGAAGCTCTTCAGCGGCACCAGCATGACGAGGGCGACCAGGCTGAGCAGGGTGATCGCGCCGAAAATCGTCGTCACGAACCAGGCGAGCGCCCGCGATCGCTTTGCCCTTTTGACGATCTCCTGTTCCCAGATGTCTCCGCTTTGATAATAGCTTCGTAGATCAAGATCTTTGCTGTCCGCCATATGCTTCCGTCTTCTTGAAAATGAATGCTCAGGTGGGATTGCCCTGCTGGGATATCCGGCTCTGCATGGCTGATTTGACGCCGGAGTCGTCATCGTCTCCAGAGCCGCGGAACCGGTTTCTCAGGTTGCCGCCGAAGCGATAAGCACCGCGGCCTGCCGCGACACTGCCGCGCGCCGTGGCAAGCGGGTATTGAATTCCCAGGCGGTGCGCGATGCCGGTTGCGGCACTTCCGACTCCCGATGCGATGCCGCCGGCGATGCCCTGACCGATCGACTGGATGTACAGCATGACGAAACCGCCGGCGATGCAGAGCAGCAGGAAGCCGGCGACATCGCCGAGGGTCAGCGTTCGCGTTCCGCTGGCGGCGTCAATCTTCGACAGTTCCGGGTTCATGGCGGCGATCAGGAAGGCGGCGATCACGTAAATGAACAGCGGGATCAAGGCATAGGTGAGGACCTGGTTGAACCAGCCGACGCCATAGCCGCGGCTGCGTTCGAACAGAAAGCAGGACACGAAAATCGGTGCGGTGCCGATCAGCACCCAGAGCATGACCTTGGCCAGGATGAGGATGGCAAGCGCCACGGCGATGAACACCCCGGCGCCGACCATGATCAGCAGGCCGATCATGCTGGGTAGAATAGAGAAGTAACCGGATTGCTCGGCAAAGGCGGAGGCCGCCTGATTGGCCGTCTGCCAGATCATCGACATGCCGTTCGTCGGCTCGGTGATACCGGTTCCGGAGGCGGCGAGGATTGCGCGGCCGACATCTTCCGGTGTGTCGTTGACCCAGCGGTAGACGAAATTGTTGAAGTTGCCCCAAGAGCTGACGAGACCGAGGATCATCACCATGCGGACGATGCGAAGCACGATCTCGCCGACGCCGATGCGGGCGGTTCCCATGACCAGCTGCAACCCGTACCAGGCGATATAGAGAACGAGCATCAGCCGAAGGACCGGCAGGATCTCGTTGCCGACGATCGTGTAGGCTTGCTCCGAAAAACTGGCGCCGGAATTCTCGATACGGTTGAGGAGGTCGCCAAGGAAATCCTGCATCCTATTCCGACCCTCCCTTTGGAATGCCGATCGCCGCGAATGCCGACGCCGGATCGTTGACGGCGCGCATCGGTCCGCATTCGTGTCTGGGGTCCTCGGCAAAGGACGTCAGGTTGGCCGGCCGCTTGCAGGGCGCGGTCTTTTCCCTGACGGTGCCGCAGCTCGTCACCGTCAGGGACAAGGCCGCCGCGAGGATCAATCGGAGGATTCGCTGCATCGTCAGTTTCCGTAGGCCAGGGCCTTCTTGGAATTAGAAACATCGGTGAGGCGCCGCTGGTTCTCGGCCTGCAGGGACGTGACCGCACCATTCATCACGCCGATCATTTCGTTGAATGTCAGACCCGACTGGACCTGCAACTGCGTGTTCTGGTCGATGGAACCCTTGATATCCTCGGCGGTGCCGATCTGCCTGCCTGCCAGCTCGAAGGCGCTGCGCCGCGTCTCGATCGCCTGTTGCGAACCGTTGATCAGGGCGGAGACGCCGAGCACGGTATTGACCAGTTGCTCATAGGACTTGTCGCCGGAGAAGCTGCTGTTTGTCTGCCCCGAAAGCGATTTGACCAGTTGCAGCCCGTTGATGAAGAGGGTTGCCGCTTTGGTGATTTCGCTGCTCATCGAGCCGAAATTCGGAACCCCGTCTTTCAGGATGCTGTCGAAGGAGGGAATCGCCGAGACGCTGAAGCCGTTGCCGATCGCGAGGTTCTTCAACGGACCGGCCATGCTGCCGCGATCGCCGGTGACGGCTTTCAGCGTATCCTGCACCGTCGTGAGGATATCCTTGTTGGTATCGAGGATCTGGTTGGTCGTATCCGCGGTTTTTTTGGCGACCTCATAATTGGTCCGATCGATGACGGGGACGTCCGCCAGTGCCGAGGCCGGCAGGGCGAGAAGGGCAACGCCAGTCCAGAATATCGCTTTCATGTTTCTTCTCCTGTCATTGCGTTTGCAATTGCAGTTGCACTTTGTCCTCGGATTCGCGCTCCGCGACGCAAGCCTTCTCCTCATCGTTCCAGACGAGGTTCTGGCGCAGATCGCACAAGTCGGTGACGTCGCGGGGCTTGTCGTCGTCGTGTTTGTGCACCGAACTGCGCGACGAGCCCGAAAGGTTGGCCGATGAAACCGCGTTGCGCGAATTGAGGAGATCGGCCATCGCCGTGCCGAGCCGGATGACATTGTTCATCATCTCCAGATTGGCGTTGCGAGCGGTCGAATTGTGGTCCCAGCTATCCTGAATGGTGCGGGTCTGGAGTTGCCCGAGCTGCTGGTACCAGCTCGCGACATTGGCAAGGCTATCCTGCGTCGCCGCCGTCGCGCCCATCGCATTCAGCGTGGACGAGCGCATGCCGGTATAGGCGGTTTCTCCTCCCCCAAAATTGAGGGGTATTGCCGACTTGTCGGAACCGCCGAAGGCCGGCAGCCATTGCTGCGTAATCGAGGCGACGTAGCCCTGCGTCTCCTTGAAGGGCGGGATACCGCCATATTTGTTGACGTTGCCGGTACCGGAATTATAGGCGGCAAGCGCCAGCGAGACATTGCCGTTATAGCGCTCGAGCTGCTGTTTGTAATAACGCGCTCCGCCACGCAGGTTCTGCTCGATATTGTTCTCATCGACGCCAAGCTGTGAGGCCGTGCCCGGCATCAGCTGGGAGAGCCCGGTGGCGCCGGCAGAGGACTTGGCACAGGGGTTGAAGCGGCTTTCCTGATAGACGAGGGCGAGAAACTGGTTCTCGTCGACACCTTCCTCGCGGGCGACTCGCCGGACGAGGCCGGAAATCTCCGGATTGGCTTCGGCCGCACCGACCGGATCATTGCGCCGGCCTGGGCGATACATCGAGCAAGTGACCGATGTGTGGATCGTATAGCGGTCATGGTCAGCGTCCTCGATGCCTGACGTGGCCGAATCCCGATCCTTGCGTTCGCCAAGATTTGTGTCGTCGACAACAGGCACGTCCGCCCAGGCGATCGACGCCGAAACGGCCGACAGGAGTGCCGCGGACAGCAGGGCGGCTCTCATGTGTCTTCCTCCCAGCCGCAGAATTTTGGGAGCCAGGCGGAGGGATCATCACCAAAGGCGTCGCGAAGACGGCTGCACTCCTCGATTGTCTCCTTTCGTCCGGAAAGAACCTTGATGAGGTCGGGCATGGAGCCGAGATCGAGGCGGGCGATGACGCTGTCATTGCCGTGCTTGACGAGGAAGGTGCGTTTTTCCGGCGGCGTGTTGCGGACGAAGTTGAATTCCTTCGCCGTCAGGCCGAAGCGCTGGATGTAGCTTTCCTCGTCGGCCCGCGGATTGGGGAAATGGATGTTGGTCGCCGACTGCTCGATGATGGTATGGGCGGCCGGCGATCGGACGATGTCGGCGGCCGATTGCGTGCCGAAGCCGACGATGCCGTTCTGCTTGCGGATCGTCTTCATCTTGTCGACGATGAAGTCGCTGAAGACCGGATCGCGCAGCAGGCGCCAGCCTTCGTCCATGAAGATCATTACCGGTGTACCGTCGAAGAGTTCGTCGAGGCGATGGAAGATGTACATCAAGGCCGGCGTGCGTACCTCGTCATTGTCGAGGATGCTGGTCATGTCGAAGCCGAATGCTGAGCGACCAGAAAACGACAAGACGTCGTGGGGCGCGTTGAAGAGCCAGGCCTTCTCACCTTCGATCCAGGGCCGCAGCCGGGAATGTAGATCGTTCGGATCGGCGCGGGACCGGCCGGTCAGCAGACCGGCGAGATTGGCGAGGTTTCGCTCGGCAACCGGCTCCTGCATCAACCTGACGAGCGCGCGTTCGAGCGTGTCTTCCTCTTCCTGTGCAAAGACGCTGCCATCGCCCTTGCGCAACATTGCCTTCAGGAGACGCAGCAGAAATTCACGGTTCTCGCCGGTGTTTTCGAGCTGCAGCGGATTGAAGCCGGTTGGCGTACCCGGCGTCAGGACCTCATAGGCGCCGTTCATCGCCCTGATGAAGATTTCGCCGCCCCTGTCCTTGTCGATGAAGACGGCGCGCGGCCTCGGCCGCACCCGAAAGGCCTGGGCGAGCAGGAAGGTCAGCGCCACCGTTTTTCCGGACCCAGTCGGCCCGGTGACCAGGAAATGGCCGATGTCACGCTGATGGAAATTAAACCAGTAGGGGGTCTGGCTGGTCGTTTCGAGGATGGTGATCGGCGTCCCCCAATGGGCGCCCTCCCGCTGCCCTGATGCGAAATTGTGCATCGAGGAAAGGCCGGAGAAATTGGAGCTCGAGAGCATCGCCTTGCGGGCGATATAGGTGTGGTTGCCGGGGAGTTGCGCCCAGAAGGACGCCTCCATGTTGAGATCTTCGCGCAGCCAATTGATGTTCATATCGGTCAGGCACGCGCCGAGGTCCGATACGGCTTTGTTGACGCCATCGACATCGCGGGAGAGGCAGAGCAGTGACAGGTGATGGTAGCCGAACACGGCTTCCTGGTTGAGAAGGCTGTTCAGCGCGAAATCGATGTCGTTTTCGACATCGCTTCCTGCCTCGTCTGACGCGCCGATCTGGCGCCTCAGCCGGGTGATGCGCTCCTGGGCGATCGGCTTGTCGGCGATCGTGAAGGACTGCGTCAGGATGAATTCGTGATTAACCTGCAGCAGCCCGTCCAGCATGCCGGGGCCGGTGAAGGGCGGGTACTCCTTGATCGACAGCATGGCGCCGAAGCGGTTGTCCTCGGCCACCGCGCCCTGCGCCTGCAGGGTCCGCCTGGAAAAATGCAGCCGCGATGTTCCGACGTAGTTGGCGATGCCCATGCGCGGCAAGCGCATGTAGCGCGGCACGCCGCAGGTGAGGATGGTATTGAGGAACGCGCAGGGCTCGGAATAAGGAGCATCATCGCGATAGGCGATACCGAGGGTCCGGGCACCATATTTGCCGAGATCGCGCACGATGTTGCCGGCGAGTTCCTCGAGCTCGCTGATCGCCTCGCGAAGTTGTTCCTCCTCGGCCTCCCGTCCGGCGGCCCGGTTCAGAAATCGGCGAACGGTGTCGCCGGCGGCGAGCACACCGCGCAGGCCGGAGCGCAGTACGGTCAGGTAGATTTCGTTGGTGAACATACGCTTTTGGCCGAGCGCCGCCATGTAGCGTTGGTCGAGGACCGCGCAAAAGCGATCCTCTAACGCGCCGTCCATGACAGCATCCACCTGCCGGCGGACCACCGTCGACCATAGCGAAAAGCGACTGGAGCCGAGCGCCCGGATCATCGTGTTCTGGACGACCGAGCGCATGTTGAGCTCCGCCTGGTCCTCCGTCTGGAAGAAGAGGCCATCGAGCTTCAGCACCATCATCAGGGCGCCGCTCTCCAACCGGATGACGGTGTCTGCGACGTGCCTGAGATAGGGGATATGCGCCGACATCGGCCGCTCGCGGTGACCGATCGATCCGAAGCCGAGCTCATCGCGGATCGCCTTCAGCATGGTCATGGCCCGTAGGAGTTCGCGCCCCAGAACGTCTTGTTCCGGGTTCGGGGTGTCATCCGGGTTGCGACCTGCAGGACGTCGAGGATCCGTGCATCCCAGGCGCAGAGGGTGAACAGCGTCATGTAGGTGGCGGGCGCGGTCAGGAACGCCCAGATGGAATTGCTGGCGAGCCAGGCGATGATCGTGGCGCCGACGATGATGACGCCGGCAAGATAGGGCACGCCCCAAAGCGTCGGCGACCGCGTCAGCCCGATCACCAGCGGCGTGAGTACAGGCTTCTCTGAAGTTTCGCCGATCATGTTCCCGACCCCACGAGAGCGATCATCGCATCGACCATCCCGGGCGCCCCGAAGACGAAGCCGATACCGAGCGCGGCACTGCCGGCGATGATCCAGCTCAGCCGGCCCATCCAGGCAAGAAAGCCGAGGGACATGACGGCAATGATGCCGCATAGCCGTCCGAAGGGTCCGTTGACGAAGTCGACGACCGCCTGGAAGATCGCCTGCACAGGGCTGAATGCCTGTCCGAGCGACTGGGCATGGGCGGCGTCGGAGAATGCCAGTTGCGCGATCGCAATGGCGATCCCGGCGGCTAAAAGGCGGCGGCGATGAAGGTGGGATAAACGAAACAGCTTCCTCATGTCCTTGTCCTCTCGCATGTCAGAATTTCATGACCCCGGCGACGAAGCGTCCGACGGACACGCCGCCGATGACGCCGATGTCTGTGGGCTGGTGATTGGATTTGTTTGAAGCGGGCCGTTTGCCTGGGGAGCGCAGACCGAGCTGGAAGTTCAGGATCTCCGCTAGATAGTCGATCGTTTCGCTGTATGGCGGGATACCCTCGTGATCGCGGACCGCCTGTGGTCCGGCGTTATAGGCGGCCGCTGCCAGCAGGGGATTCTGGAACTCGTCCAGCAGGGCGCGCAGATAGCGGACCCCGCCGTCTATGTTGGCTTCGGGATCGCAGGCATCCGCCACCCCAAGCTCGCGCGCTGTGTCCGGCATCAACTGCATCGGCCCGCGCGCACCCTTCGGGCTGTTGCGCACCCGGTCGAAGCGGCTTTCCGCCCACACGACGGCGGATGCGAATTCCGGTGCCACGCCATAGCGTTGGGCCGCCATTTTGGTCAGGCGGGCAATCTGATCCGGCGCAAGCGGCGACGTTGGGCACTCTGTTGCAGAGACGTATCCGTTATTGATACCTCTTTGAGATAGCCAATCCGGCAAAACCTCTCCGTTTTCTTTGCCATTTTTGCCCTTTGAGGCGTTACTATATTTGTTCGGTATGCCAAGCGTAGCAGCCGGCATCGCCACGCCACTGGGATCAAGGTCGAAGGATAGGGAAGGATTGGCGGAGCTTAGGTCCGAGAGATTTGATGTCGCGCTAGTGTTTTCCCATGTTTCGCTGGAAAAGCGTTTATAATTAAACAGGGATCCATCTCCTGCAGCCGCTTGGTGGCCGAAGGGGGCGATCGTCAATGTCGCCGGAAGTGCGATTCTCAGCAAGTAATGCATCTGGCGATCCACCTCGAATCCTGCGCGCTCGGCCTCGCCTTGCGAAGCCAGAAGCGTGGATTTACGATTGCATGACGTTACTATTTAAGGTAACTCGTACATCAAAGAAATCGAGTCGAAAAGAGGGAATCTGCATCGCTCTGTCAAACGATGAGATACTAAATATGGATATGTCCTGTTTTCGAAGTGTTGCAGGCGCGGTCCTGTCGGCGCTACTTTTGGCTGGTCAGGTGCAGGCGGCGGGTTCTGTCAATCAGGACTATGTCCGCTCGCTTGCCGCGCCCAGAAAGACCGTCCTGGTCGTCGAGTATTATGACGGGGGCAGGAAAGCGGTTTCCCGGAAGGGTTATTCCTCGGCCGAAGGGTTCAAGGCGATCTCACCGACCGATGTCAGGGTCGATGACAAGGTGTCGCTGCACCTCTACGGGCTCGAACCCTGCCAGGGGGAAATGGTCAATCGCAGCGAAGGGTTCGCAGGGAGTTGCGAGGACTACGGGCGGGAGCAGCTTGCGATCAAGCTGAAGGCCGCCAGGGTGATCTTCTGCCGGGCCTTTCTGACGGAGGAAAAGGCTGCGAAGCAGGACGTCACCTGCTTCGGCTACTACAATTTTCCCGGCTCGCTCGACACGGTGGACAATATCGAGGAGCAACTCGTTTCGATCGGTGCGCTGAAGCTCGCGCGTAAGCCGGATGGCAGCCCGCTTCGGGGCGATCTCGCTGACGCCGAAAAGATCGGGCGAGGGGGTTTTGGCATGTGGGCCGATCCGCGTGTGCAGGAGCAAGCCAGATGAAGTGCGCCCGGCTGCTTGCTCCCCTGGCGATCTGCACCGTTACCGTTTCTGCGCAAGCGGCCGACTACGTGGCCCTCGGTGCCGGCGTCACCTTGGAAACCGGCGACAGCTGGATCGATCATGGCGAGCGCTATCGCCTCTATGGCGTCCAGTCCTGTTTGCGCGGGACATACTTTACCGACCGTTCCGGCGGGCGGCAGGACTGCGGCGAGGCCTCGATCGCCGTGCTTGCGGCGTTTATCAAGGATATCGGGCCGCAATGCGCCCCGGTGGCGGTCGATGGCGAAACGCGTTTCGTGCTGTGCTATGGCACGGTGGGAAGCGAGCGCTTGGATCTTGCGACGGCGCTCATCACCGAAGGTTACGCCTTCGCTGCGCTCGATGCGAAAGGCCTTCCGGTTCACGCGCCTTATGCGGTAGCCGAGCAGCAGGCGAGGGCGCGGAAAGCGGGCCTCTGGCAGTTTCCCGACGTCCAGCATCCCTCCCTGCTGCTGAGCAGACTGGCCCGCCAGCGGGAGGGCCAATAGGATGAGACACTTGTCCGCTCTTGCCGCTCTGATGCTTTTGATACCCGCCCCTGCGGGTGCGGCGGACCCCATCGGCGGTTCCTTTGCCGATAGGGCGCCCGTCGTCCGGCAGCATGTCGTGATGAAGGGGAGAGCGACGCCAATCGATGGCACGTCGCTCTGGTTTCCGACATATGGGCGCTCCGTCCGCCTCGCCGGCATCGATGGTTGCGAATTGCCGCAATGGGCCTTCGATCCGAAGAGGGCCGGGGATGCGAGCACGGGTGCTCTGGCTCCGGTACCTTGTGGCGCGCTGGCGAAGGCCTGGCTGAAACGCACGGTCGGTTCAGGATCGGTCACCTGTGACATCCGCGGTTTTGGCGCTGATGCCATGCCTGTCGGGACATGCCGGTCCGGCAGCCGAGATCTCGCTCACGAAATGCTGCGCGTCGGCTGGGCGCGGCTCTCGCCAGACGCGCCGCGTCAGCCGGCCTATGTGGATGCCCAGCGTTACGCCGTGTCGGCGCGCTATGGGATCTGGGGGACCTATGTCCTCGATATGAACGAGTGGCGGGCCAAGGCTGTCGACCGCACGCTCGACCGTCGTCCGGCGGCGGACATCAATCTGCTCAGAGAAAGAAAAGTGGAATTCACGCCGCCGTTTGCCGATGCGCGACGCGCGCCAGTCAGACGGGATCGCTGATCCACCAAATCTAGGAGGGTACCGATGAGGTGGATTTTAATTTTCGCTGCGGTGTCGATAGCCTTGGCGCCTTGGGCGCAGAAACAAGCTCTCGCCAGCGAGTGGGGCTGCGAGGTGCTTCTGTGCGCGGCCTCAGACAATCCTTCCTGGCATTCGATCGCGACCTGCTTGCCACCGATGAACAAGCTGATCAGCGCCATGAAACGGCCCCGCTTCTCCTGGCCGACATGTCCGGATGGCGGCTCCGGTAAGCCGGGTTATGAACGATATGCCGATTGCCCAAGCGGATGGAACCCGGCCGAGGCCGAAAACAACGGCGACAGGATTGGACGGTCCGACCTGTCGCGCTGCAGCCGTGTTGTCAACGAATGCGGACAAGGGCGATGGAACCGCTTCGGCGGGAACTCGCAGACAGCCGAAGGTGTCACGCGGGTCTATTCGGGGGAGCATTCCTGCACCTACACGGAATTCATGGCGCGGCCGTTGCGGGACAAGCCCTATTATTTCGATATCCGGGACGATACAACAAAAACCACGAGCCGCTATTTCTTCGACCTGCAGAAATAGGTGAGTTTCCGCGGCGGCGTTAGGACAGTGGGCGCCGGCCACGTTTCAGCGTCGCCGGAGGCTCTTCACCTTCGGACGGTGAGATAAACAAGGCGTGTACGGGAACGTCGAGCGCGAGCGCAATACGCTCCGCGGAGTCGATGCCGAGATTGATCTGCTTTCGTTCGATTTGCGAGATCGACACGCGCTCGAGCCCGGCTTCGAACGCAAGTCGCTCCTGCGAGAGCTCTCGCAGGACTCGAAGCTTACGGACATTCCAGGCCAGCAAATCACGTACCGTCATTCGCTGAAATGAGCATTGCGTATCAAATTAAATAACTGGCTATTCTATACAAAATAGATGGTCGATGCTATTGTCGCTGAAATGCAAATTTTGCGACCATTTCGGTATTGCGATCGTCGTAAAGAGGGGAAGCCCAAGGCCGCAAGCAATCAGTTGGGTAAAATTCTGTCCATAAGTTCGAGCAGGTCGAAGCCAAGGAGATCGCTTCCTTCCGCAGTGGCGGCAATCAGCGCGATGGCAAGGAAGGGCCGCCATTCATTGGTCGCGTCCATTTCCTGGCAGCGATCGACAAGTTCTTTCAGGATGCGTGTCGCTTCTGATCGCAGGTCCGTAAGCTCATTGGCCCGGTGCGCGCCGTCGGCTGCATCGAGTGCTTTTGCCTTCTTGCCGATCGCCACAAATTCCGCCAACAAAAGCTCGAACTGGCCTTTGCCTTGCTCATGTTTCTGAAGCATATCAAACCTGCCATGTCTGGAATTCAATCTCATTGCTGCGGGCAGTCTCGGCAGTGGAATATCGTTTCAAGCTTGCCCAAAATCCGAAGGTCTTCCGTATTTCGGACGAGGCGTTTGCTTTGAATACGGCTTCGGGTGATATAGATCGCGAAAGCAAAGCGCTCAGAGCGATGGAAATGACCGCGAAAACACAAAACCATATCGAAAGCGCCGGACTCGTTGAGGCTCGTGATCCGGAGATCGATAGTCCGATCTATCGTCGTGAGGGCTTCGAAGGCATTGTCGAATTCGGCGAGATGGACAAGAAGCTCGGCGAAGCCTTGCGCATTGCCCGCGAAGAACACGGGCTTACCCGGCCGGAATTGGTCCCTCTTGTTGGCTTAACTCCTCAGGTCTATGGGCGCTACGAGCGTGGTGAGGCTAAATTGCACGTCACGCGCCTCGTGCATCTCGGCGAACTGCTGGATTTTTCGCCGCTTGATCTGATATTTGCGGCGGCTCCGCACCTGTGGGGTACATCCGAGAACGAAGCGAAAAACCGCTACCGGTTGATGAAGCACATTGAAAAACTCCCAGCCGAAAAGACCAAGTTGCTCTTGGAGATCGTCGAGTCGTTCTTAGCGCTCCAGCCATCGGGTGAAGCGAAGGATCCAGACCATAAGTAGACGGCCACAGCTCAATATCGCCCAGCGTCGGGTCTTCGAGCTGCGGCCTATTTGTCAGCAGGGATGTCGTCACGCTCGAAAATGACCAAGCCAGTTGAGCCCACTTGCCTGCGGATGCAATGCACGTCGAATACGTCAGAATCCATGGCTGCTCTCAAAGCTGAAATAGCTTCTCCTGTGCGCTGTCGATTGCGATGTGTGTCCGTTCAGAATAAGCGCTAAGGCTCTGCTTCCACTGGAACCAGGCCTTGCTGAAAATTGACATTTGGTAACTACGGTGCTTACCGCAGATTGCGTGAGGGAATGCGAATCCTAGCGAAACCAAACGAAATGCCGTTCCCAAACTATTGATCTAGAACAGAAAATTTTTCACAGACGCGGGAGCGAGAAGAGCGGGAGGCCCGCTCTGCTTGTCGGCCATCAGGGATCCTTTGCGGTCCTCGTACGTTAGCCTCGCCGCGACAGAAAACGCTTCAGGCTTAATCCTGCGAGCAATATGTACGGGGGCATCGCGAGGGAATAATGACCGCAGTTCAGCTCCAGGACGTTTGGCCTCGCCCCGGCTTCGTGTAGTTTTTCTATGAAGTGTTTCGATAGTTCGGGTAACACCACCTTGTCTCTGGTCGCGATCACCGCGTGAAGAGCAAGATTGGGTCGCGCCAGCTTATGCGCGTAGTTCTCCAAATCCAGCGGCCCCCACGCCCTACGAAGATCGGCTATCTCGATCGCACGCTCCAGGCCTTCACGTATCGCCCGGGTCGCACGGCCTGTCCAAACCATGTCAGCGAGGCTACCCGCCGTCAAAAACAAGGACGCCTTTGTTACGGCCGGTTCATGTGCCGCGATCAATCCCGCAACCCATGAGCCAAGGCTCATGCCGAGAACCGAGATCTCTCGATAGCCTTCGCTTTTCAGCCAGCGGATCAGCTTTCGTCCGTCCCATACGGCCTGCCTTACAGACTGGATCGTTCGGCCGAGATTCGCGCTCAGCATGTCCTCGGCATAGAGCGAGCCAGGACGGCTTCGCTCGAAGTGATAGGGCATGGCGATCTCGACCGTCGTGATCCCACGCCGCGACAAATACTTGGCGATCTGATGATTTCGGCGGCTGGCATTCCAGTGGTGGAAGATCACCAATGCCTGGTTGTGCGAGCCACTTTCGGTTACCTTCGCCCAAACAAAGTTATTCTCTTCGACGTCCGTTGATATGTCCGAAGGAAATTTCAACCACCCATCTTGTATCTCAAAGCCATCATCGCTCTCGCTCGGTTCGCCATAAAATCTTGGATCAGCCAGAGCTTGGTCGGCAAGGGCACAAAACTCCTCGACAGTTCCTACCCTCTTCTGGTCCGGGAAAGCGAGGCAGCTGTCGAGAAAGATAGGTTTCGCTGTCTTCGCTTCCTCGCCACGCCGCGCCCGCTGCTCGTCCCACCGGTCAATCCATCTATGATACACTCTGGTTGCTTTCCAATTCGGTCTGCCGCCGTTGCCCGAACTCTGGATCAAAGAGGCCGTATACGGCGAGTAGAACACTAACGCCGAGGAAGGTCGAAAAGCCGTCAAAGACGTCGATCAACAGATAGCTGGCAAAGAGCAGGCCTAGGACCGCTGACATCTTCCACAAAGTCACACGGAACTCCTTTTCGAAAGCCAGGCGAAGAAGACCGTATACAAATACGACACAGGCCGAAATGGCGACAAGCAGGCTGCTGTAATGCGTTGGCATTCGATAGCCCAAGCTGTGGCTACCATCAGGGTGGCCTTCGAGAACCGAAGACATATCGTGAATTATCCAGGTCATGACGTCTTCGCCATTGGAGTTCAGGTATGCGCTTTGGATCTTCATGCACACGGCGACGAGAACACCAAGGATGGTGCAGCGGAAAATTCCCCGCATGATCCTAAGGCGGATTTCGCGCCGATGCTCGTGCTCTGGCTGCGTCTTTGCGCCTCCTTCGATTTTCCAAAGATCGTGGACGATCGTATGAAGCAAAATCAGGCCCGCGAAAAAGAGATAAAAGCAAATGCTCATGTAAAGGTAGGAAAGCGCGGTGAACACGATCTCTACAGGCACCGATATGAGATCAGGTTGCACAATGGCTATCGTGCCCCAGCTGATCGCGTAATCGCCACTACCCTCCAGCAGGGGGACGAGACACACGCCGATCCATTGAAGAAGGCCAGCGACCAGGATGCAGATCAGAAAAACGGCCCAATAGGAATATGAATAAGCGCGAACATTGCACGCCCAGGCTTTGGTGCTTTCTGAGCTATCGGCATGTGCTGCCAGGCGTACGCGTGCGTCCTGTTTCCAAAATGCCAGCAGCTCAATCACAACTGCGAAAAATAGCGGCAGGAGTACCATGAAGAGAAGGGTCCAGTTCGGTGCCCATAGAAAACCGACTTCCTTAACGACGCCGTCCGGCCGCCTATAGGTGATGCTGGCGATCCCGACGATGTACGACAGAAACCCGAGGGCGGAAGCACCGGCGAATATCGATGCCGGAAGGTTCAAGGGAGATCCATGAGTGAAAAGCGCTTCCGATCTCTCAGCTAAGCTTAACGGTTGTCTTTTTCGGGAAACTTCATTGTCTTGGGCGATACTGCCCGCAGGTTCTTCATAATCAACCATAATAGGCGGCGACGTCTCAGGGCCGAAGGATGCCATGCTTCCAGCAGATTTTTTCGAACTTCGCCTCTTAGAGGTCAGCCGCGATTGCGCTGCACTGAGTTCCACGAGCCATTCGCTCGTCGCTTCCGGATCGTCGCAGCCATAGATCCGTGCCAGCCAGCGGATGTTGGAAGGGCTGATTCCCTTATCGTTTTCTTGAAACCAGAGCTGGACTGTTCGCAAATCGACGCCGAGCCGGTTGGAGTCGATCTGTGATATCGCCTCCGCCAACAACTCCGGCGTCCACGGGCCTTGTGGAAACCCGTCCCGACCCAAAGGCCGGCCCGCTCCCACGGCGGCTAACTGCTTGAACAGTTCTTTGAAATCGCGTCCGTCCTTCGGAGGAGGGACAAAAATCTTCCCGTTCTTTTCCAATGGCTCAAATGCTCAAATTTAGTTCGCTTTAGTGACCCGAGAGGTCGTATCCTGACGCGACGGGGGCTCGGATGATCTACCTGAAGTATATCCATCTCCTTCGGATTGGTAAAGAAATAAAGCACTCCTTCAAAGGGAGATGCCGCAATTTATCATGCAGTTTCAATTGCCTGCGCGTTTCAGAAAACCGGCTACGCGCTCCATTCACTGGCATGAGTGAGGAGGAGGGCGCCGTTAATACGGCTATCTTAGGTTGTGAAAATCGCATAATGCGATTTATGGAACTAACATTGTAGCTTACGGGCTGATGTTCCGCTTTCCTGTTCGCGTCTTCCGGCTCGCCGACGCTTAATAGGTTCGCCAGATGACGCCTGTTCGCCACTCGAGTTCCACCTCGCCATGAGTGCTTAGTCAACCAGCAACAGCCAGAACATCCTTGATCTGCATGGTGGCGGCGGCGATCTCTAGACCATATTGCTCAACATTATTTCAGCGTTTTACGAAGGGACAATCCGAGCCCACCGATGGCAAGCCCTAGCAAAAGTAGGTTCGTGCCAAGTATCACGTCTGGTTCGATACTGAAGTCAGTCCAGCCGTTGATGATCCCCCCGACCACCGCGCAGACGAAACTTGCGAGACCACCCGCCACTAGCCAGGTGCCGCCGTCCCCCAAGATGCCAATCGTTACACCGATCCAGGTCGTGAGCGCCGCCGAAGCCGCGAGGATGACGTAGAACGAGGCGAGCGACCACGTTGAGGCAAGCAAGGGATCGTTTGTGAGGATCAGACCGAGCCAGAGATGCAGAATACCGACGATTATCCAATCGAAATAGAGTTTCGGGCGCCCCAGTCTGATGATGATGATCGCCAGCAGAAGACCGCCAAATACCGAAGCCATGCCGGGCCAATATTGGAAAGCCAGTCGACCGAAAAAGGAGTTGGCAAAAGCGACAGTGGCCATATCGACAAGAATAATGCCGACCACGAACAGTCGCCCACCGTCATATGGGCCTTGAAAGCGATCGCTGATCTTACGACGCTTTCGGGACGCGGCGGCGCGGATGAACATTAAAAAATCCGAGACGCGCATCAGCGGTGATGCGCGTCTCGGCGGATGTCCGCTGTTGCGGCGTGGGGACGTGCACATCCGTGTCTTCTACAGTTCGCAATGCGTAGTTGACGAGCGGCTTGTGTGAGCCACCGGGGCCAACGCGAGCGCAAAATAACCCTTAGGGGCCGACCGTTGAACTTCCCTTATTTCCAAACCGACTTCCTCTCGATTTTCTTTTCGCAATGCAACAATCTGCTTGATTAACACATCCGATTTATATACCTACGAAAATGTATGTAAATAGGCCGTAAGATAAAATATGGAGTTCAAGATGCGGACCACTGCCCTGCGTGCAACCGTTATCCTGCTGGGAGCCGCCTTGCTTTCTGCCTGCCAGAAGGAAGAACAGGCGGCTGCCCCACTTCGGCCGGCGGCCGAAGTGGGGGTGGTGACCGTCGCAGCAGAAACCCTTCCGATCACCAACGAATTGCCCGGACGCATTGCGCCCACCCGGCTTGCCGAGGTAAGACCGCGGGTGTCGGGCATCGTGGTGGAACGTGTCTTTGAGCAAGGCTCGCTGGTCAAAGAGGGCGATGTCCTTTATCGCATCGACCAGGCGCCGTTTCAGGTCCAGGTCGACAGCGCCGAGGCGACACTCAAGCGCGCTCAAGCGGCCCAGCTTCAGGCACGCCAAACGGCAGACCGGCAGCAGCAGCTCCGCCGCAACAATGTTGCTTCCCAGCAGGAATACGACAACGCCATCGCCCAGCTTGCGCAAGCCGATGCCGAAGTCGCCATAGCGGAAGCCGGTTTGGCTAGTGCGCGTCTCAGTCTGCAGTACTCGCAGGTAACCGCGCCGATCAGCGGCCGTATCGGTCGTGCCTTGATTACGGAAGGGGCACTGGTCAGTACCAACAGCTCGGAGAACCTCGCGACAATCCAGCAGCTCGACCCGATCTATGCGGACTTCACACAGCCCGCCGCCGATCTGATCCGGCTTCGCAAAGCCCTACAAGACGGCCAACTGATGACCGGACCGAACGAGGCTGAAGTCAAGCTTATCCTCGACGACGGCACACCTTACGACGTGCCGGGTCGGCTGCTCTTCTCCGAAGCCGCGGTTGACGAAACCACCGGTCAGGTGACATTGCGGGGAGAGTTCCCCAACCCGAACGGAGACCTGCTGCCTGGCATGTATGTTCGGGTTCAGATCCAGCAGGGAATCGCGAGCGCGGCAATCGCCGTGCCACAGCAGGCTGTCCAGCGCGATGCGGGCGGTCAGGCGAGCGTGCTCATCGTCAATGCCGAGAATACGGTCGAACAGAGGCGTGTGAACGTCGGCCGTTCGGTCAACGATCGCTGGGTCATTACCCAGGGGCTCAAAACTGGTGATCGCGTGCTGGCTGAAGGGTTCCAAAAAACAGCACCCGGCGCGAAGGTGGCGCCTGAACCTTGGGTTCCGCCTCAGGTTGCGAACGCAGCGGCACCAGCCATACCGCGCGAGCAATCCGACATGGCAGAGCCGGACAACAAACCCTCCCCCGAAGCCAAGGCTGCCAACCAGTAAGGATCGCTTGTTATGGCACAATTCTTTATCGGCCGGCCGATTTTTGCCTGGGTCGTGGCCCTCTTCATCGTCATCGGCGGGCTCTTGGCATTGCCCAGCCTGCCGATCGCGCAGTATCCCAATGTCGCTCCTCCGCAGATCGCTATTTCGACGAACTATCCCGGAGCCTCGCCGGAAGATGTGTATCAGAGCGTGACGCGACCGATCGAAGAAGAACTGAACGGCGTGCCGGGCCTTATCTACTTCGAGTCGACGTCGGAATCGTCAGGTCGTATCGCGATCAATGTGACGTTCGCGCCCGGCACGAATATCGGCGAGGCTCAGGTCGAGGTGCAAAACCGTATCGCCCGCGTCGAGCCTCGTCTGCCTCAGGCTGTTACCGCGCAAGGCATGCGCGTGGAACAAGCTGGCACTGCGTTTTTGATGATGGTGGCGCTTACTTCGACCGACGGCAATACAGATGCAATCGGCCTGGGCGACTATCTCAGCCGCAACGTACTCGGTGAAATCCGTCGCGTGCCCGGTGTGGGCAGCGCGCAACTTTTCGCGTCCCAACGCTCGATGCGCGTGTGGCTCGACCCGGACAAGATGGTCGGGCTCAGACTGACCTCAGCCGATGTCATCAGCGCCATTGGGGCGCAAAATGCGCAGGTCGCGGCAGGACGCATCGGCGCGACGCCCAATCCAATCGGCCAGCAAATTTCCGCGACCATTAATGTCCAGGGCCAGTTGCGCACGCCGGAGGAATTCGGGGCGATTGTCCTACGCGCCAATCCCGATGGCTCCTCGGTCCGCCTGCGCGACGTGGCTCGCCTCGAGGTCGGGGCCGAGACCTACAACTTCTCAAGTCGGCTCAACGGGAAGCCGAGTGCGGCGATCGGCATTCAGTTGTCGCCGACGGGTAATGCGCTGGCCACATCAGAGGGCGTCCACGCGGTCATGGAGGACCTGAAACATTATTTCCCCGTGGGCCTTGAATACGAAATTCCCTACGACACCAGTCCTTTTGTCGAGATATCCATCGAAAAGGTTATTCACACACTCGTTGAGGCGATGATCCTGGTTTTCGCGGTGATGTTCCTGTTCCTCCAGAACATCCGCTACACCATCATCCCGACGGTAGTCGTTCCCGTGGCGCTGCTGGGAACAGTCGGCGTCATGCTCGTCGCTGGCTTCTCGATCAACGTGCTGACGATGTTCGCCATGGTGCTGGCGATCGGCATTCTCGTGGACGACGCGATCGTGGTCGTCGAAAATGTCGAGCGCATCATGATGGCGGAGAAGTTGCCTCCAAAAGAAGCGACCCGTAGGGCGATGAACCAGATCACCGGTGCGATCATCGGTATCACGCTAGTGTTGACCGCCGTCTTCGTACCCATGGCCTTTTTCCCCGGCGCCGTTGGTATCATCTATCAGCAGTTCAGCCTGACGATGGTGGTGTCGATCCTGTTCTCCGGGTTCCTCGCCCTGTCGCTGACGCCAGCTCTTTGCGCCACTTTTCTGAAACCGATCCCGCATGGTCACCATGAGAAGAAAGGTTTCTTCGGGCTGTTCAACCGTGGCTTCGACAAAGCCTCGCACGGCTATTCCTCGCTCGTCAGCAGGATCATCAAGCGGGCTGGCCGTTTCATGGTAGTCTATCTCGCTCTGGTCGTCGGTCTCGGCTGGGCTTATCTGCAGCTTCCCGGCTCCTTCCTTCCGAATGAAGACCAAGGCTTCCTGATCGTAGACGTCCAGGCGCCTGCAGAGGCAAGCACCGACCGCACGCTCGAGGTTATTGAGCAGCTCGAGCAGGTCGCGTTGTCGGAAAAAGCGGTCGACCGGATCATTGCCATTTCCGGTTATTCCTTCTCGGGAACCGGACAGAATGCAGGCCTGGCCTTCATCACACTTAAGGACTGGGACGAACGTGGGCCCGAGGATTCTGCGGTCGCCCTATCCGCAAGGGTCAACCAGAAGCTTTTCGGCCTGCGCGACGCGATCGCATTTGCGTTGTCCCCTCCACCGATCCAGGGGCTTGGAAACTCCAGTGGCTTCACCTTTCGCCTGCAGGATCGATCCGGCGCTGGACAGACGGCTCTCGGTGCGGCTGCGGCCCAATTGATGGCGGAGGCCCGAAAGAGTCCCGTACTTGCAGGCCTGCGTGTTGAGGGCATGCCGGATTCTGCTCAATTGAATCTGCTGATTGACCGGGAGAAAGCCAATACGTTCGGCGTCACGTTCAGCGATATCAATGCCACGATTACCGCTAATCTCGGCTCGTCCTACGTGAACGACTTTCCAAATGCCGGCAGGATGCAGCGCGTGACGGTCCAGGCGGACGGTAACGCGCGCATGCAGGCAGAGGACCTCTTGAAGCTCAACGTGCGCAACGCCAGCGGCGGAATGGTGCCGATCTCATCGTTTGCGAGTGTCGAGTGGGTGCGCGGGCCGTCACAGGTTGTCGGTTATAACGGCTATCCGGCCGTCCGCGTCGCCGGGCAAGCCGGTCCCGGGTATTCCACGGGCGACGCCATCGCGGAAATGGAACGGCTGGCAGGCCATCTGCCCACCGGGTTCGGTTACGAATGGACTGGTCAGTCCCTACAGGAAATTCAGTCCGGCGCCCAGGCCCCTGCCCTGATTGGTCTCAGCATCCTGTTCGTGTTCCTGCTGCTTGCAGCGCTCTACGAAAGCTGGTCGATCCCGATCTCGGTTATGCTGGTCGTGCCGCTCGGCGTCATCGGCTCTGTCGCGGCCGTCATGCTGAGAGATATGCCGAACGACGTCTATTTCCTCGTCGGCCTGATCACCATCATCGGTCTGTCTGCGAAAAACGCCATTCTCATCATCGAATTCGCCAAAGATCTCAGGGCCGAAGGCAAATCGACTTACGAAGCGACCGTGGAAGCGGCGCATCTTCGCTTCCGCCCGATCCTGATGACGTCGCTTGCCTTCACGCTTGGCGTCGTCCCGATGGCGATCGCAACCGGAGCCAGCGCGGCAAGCCAGAACGCGATAGGCACAGGTGTCCTTGGCGGCATGATCTCCGCTACCCTGCTTGCGATCTTCTTCGTCCCTGTATTTTTCGTGTTTATCATGAAGCTTTTTGATAGAAGGCGGGAAAATGATGTACCAGCGTCACAGCAACCCGCCCAGGCAGCGGAGTGATCGAGTTGAGGAGGAGACATGCGCAGAACCAAGGCGGAAGCAGCCGAGACCCGCGCATCGTTAATGGCAGCTGCCGAGCAAATGTTTTTTGAAAAAGGGGTAACTGCAACAACGCTGGACGAGATCGCGTCGGCAGCCAACCTCACGCGCGGCGCGATCTACTGGCACTTCAAGAGCAAGACGGACTTGTTTCTCGAGCTTTATGACTCCGTCAGGCTGTCGGACATCACAATGTTTGAACTGCTGCAGGCGGATGCAAGGGACCGCGACCCGCTGTCTGCCCTGCAGTCAGCCACCGAAGACTGGTTGCGGCTCGTGTCCACCGATGTTCCCAGGCAAAGAATGTTGACGATCCTTGCCCGCACGAATTTTACGGGCGAGTTGGAGCCCGTAGCCAATGCCATGGCCGAAAACTATGCAAAGCAGATGGAGACGCTCATCGAGGTGCTGGATCGCGCCGCCAGCACCGGCTCGTTGTCTCCGGGATGGACACCGCAATGTGCTGCCTGGACCTTCAAATGGCTGGTCAACGGCATGTGTTGGGAATGGTTGCTCCATGGTCAGAGGTTTGATCTCGTCCAGAAAGGTTCTGAAGCGGTTAGAAAGACGATCGAGTGTTTTCGTGGATCATCGATGCCCACAAACGGTTCTTCAGACACTCAATAGCCTGAACCGGTCAGTGTTGCCGGCTCTAAGACTGCGTAGGTAAGGAAACCTCTTCCCACTAGAGCGGGATGAATTTAGGCGGAATCGGCATGGGGATTCCCTTTTGTGAGCAAATCAGATTCACCATTCAGGCCGGTGCAGGAGGCCGGCCAGGATGGCGAGACCCTTTTCGGATGACCTTAGGG
>NZ_JBEAAL010000043.1:0-36469 GCF_040066075.1 Neorhizobium phenanthreniclasticum | reverse complement strand
GAGAAAATCGGATTGATCCAAAAGCAACCAGGTGTCGCGCGCAGCATCCAACTGCTCGTCCCCCCGCAAGACCTGCCAATTCTGGGCATAGAACAACCCGTCATAATCTCTGAGACGTCACACTAGTTTATTCGGACGACGACCGCATCGAGAAGATGTTCGACGCACTGCACAGGCAATCTCGGGACCAGCAGATTATCGTCTTCTCTTGTCGCCAGCGAGAGTTTCAGAAGCTCGGAGGAAATGTGTTGCACATGACAGATTGGCAGCCGTAGAACCGCCTCAATAGCATCCGTTTGTCGATCAGAATCAGCTCATAATTGCCGTTGAATTGGTCAAGCATCTGAAAAGACATATACTACTGCCTCTCGCGAGGAGAGGGATCTAGGTTCGAATCCCATCAAGAACAAAAATCGTTCAGACAGTTTTGTGCCTTCACGGCGGCCTGGTATCGCCTATCAACGGACATCACCAGAGGATACCATGAACGGGTAGCCCCTACAGAACAACCGCTACAGAGCGAGATATCGCGTGAACGCTGCTGTTTGTGTTGCACGAACAATGTCGGCGGTTGCCCGCTCATAAAGCGTCGGAATGCCCCGCCTTCAGACGACGCCATTGAGAGATGGGCCGGCCGTCGCGACGAAACGGATGGTTGGTTTCGCCCCAGTGCTGTGGCCAGCCGGCGGGCGAGTCTTCCCAATCCTCCTGCCGCCCGTAGACTGTCAGGTCGAGCAGGCGGTAACTGTTGTCCATAGCCTCGACGCCGCGACGGGTCGTCCAATAGGTCTCGAACACGTCGGATCCGCGCCTCAAGTAGCAAACGAGATGCATCATTCCGATGCGGCGGCCGACCAGCAACGTGTCAAGTGACGCCTGGGCCGAGTACCAGGGCATCTTCCAGCTCATTAACTCGCGGTATCGCAGGCTCTCCTCAAACGCTCCCTGGGAGAAGGTGGCGTAGGTGACGTCGCGGGAGTGAATATGGGAGAGCTCGCGCACCTGCGTCGTGAAGAAGGTGCAACCCTCGCATTGCTCGGCCGCCGGCTGGCCGTCAAACCACATATAATAGTAGACGATGAGCATCCGACGCCCCTCGAAGACGTCCAGCAATGTCACCGGCCCGTTTTCGCCAATGAGCGCAACGGTGCCATCGACCTTCACCATCGGAAGCCGCCGTCGGGCGGCCGCGATTGCATCGCCTTCTCTCGTATGAGCCTTCTCGCGCACTCGCAATGCGTCCACTTCAGCCTGGAACGTAGCTCGATCGACGATTGCAGGGGCTGCGAAATCGGGTTTGCCATTGGACATGATCATCTCCTGTTGTTGATGGGCCGTGCTCGACTTCGCGAGTCTGCCGGTCCCTTCGCTTATTCGGCAGCGGCTGACGCCACTGCAGGCGTCTGCGAAACCGCATCGGGAGCTTGCTGCGTTGTAATCAGTATGGCCGCGAGAGTGGCACAGGTTGCGGTCACGTAGAGCGGAGCGCTCGTGCCAACGACATCTACAGCGACACCGCCGGCGATCGCGCCCATAGTGACGCCGAACTGAATGACGGCCAGAAAGAGCCCGCCCACACCCTCAAGCTGATCGGGCGCGGCGCGGCCCATCCACGTCTGGGTCATCACCGGCCCCGCGCCTATGGCGATGCCCCAGGCAGCGGCGAAGACAAGGATCGCAATGTAGGCGTTGCTGAGCGTCAACAGGCCGATCGTAGCGATCGCCAGCACCAGGAACGTAGCGCCAAAACCGTCGCGCAACATGCGATCGGCGAATACGCCCGCAATTGCGCTCCCCGCCAGACTGGCAAGACCGAGGGTCAACAGAACGGCGGCGATGGCAGTTGGATCGAGCCCGCCACTGGTTTCCAGATAGGGCCGCATGAAGGTGAAGCCGCTGACTTCGCCTCCAAAGAACAGCAGTCCAACGACCAATCCCACCCGCACAGGCCGCCGTTTCAGCAGGCCGAACAGGCTCGAAAGGCTTGTTGCACTTGTCGCCGGCACGCTCGGCAAGCAGACCGTTTGCAACAGCAGCGCGAGCAAACCGCACCCGGCGGCGGCCATGAATGCCGCTCGCCAGCCAAACGCTTCTCCGATCAGGGTGGCAATTGCCGGGGCGACAACGAGCCCCGCTGAGAGACCCATGAAGACGGTCGACATGCCCTTGCCCATGTCCTCCATGGTGACGAGCCGGACGACGGTTGCGCCAGCCAGGGCGAAAAACCCGCCAATGGCCACGCCCAGGAGCATGCGGGCGGCCAGCAGCACGAAATAGTCGGATGTGAAGGCTACCGCGATATTGGACGCAATAACCAGAGCGCAGAGGGCTAGATTGATCAGCTTACGGTCCAGGCGGCCGATGATGAGTGCCACCGTGGGCGCTGCGACGCCGGCAAGCAGGGCCGTAAGAGTCACCGCCTGACCCGCGGCGCCTTCAGTAACGCCGAGATCAGCGGCCATCGGGGTGAGTACCGCCATAGGCAGTAGTTCGCTGCTGATCAGTGCAAAGCTGCCGAAGGTAAGCGAGACGACGGACAGCCAGGTCGAGATGGACCAAGAGCTTCTATTTGAAACGGTTGCGGACATCATATCCTCCTCATCCTAATGTCGCCGCGGCTGGTGGCGCGTGACGATTCTAGTTGCAGGTGCTCGTCCATGCAGACCTACCCAGCTTGGTGCCGCTGGTATCGTTGCTGTCTGTTAGGGGCGAGGCCGAGCCGTTTAAGCTTCGCCAAGACTTTTCGGCGCAAACCTGAGAAAGATGTACGGCCGCACGGCAGGCGGCGTGAGTAACAAGTGTGACGGGGTTTGAATGGACCCTCTGGATGACCGCCGCAGGCGCGTTCGCGGTGGCGATCCGCTTACAGCGCTCAAGCACATCGCATTGCGCGACGATGCTCCGGCGTTTGCCTTGTAAGCATCGTAAACTTAACGTTCATGAGACAAGCGGAGATGCCGGGTTTCCGCGGTCCGTCATGCCGGGGCGATTTTGGCCCATTGGGCCATTGCGGCGGCGCGCAATTCGCGATGATGGCTGGAGGGGAAGAACCCGCAGGATGGGGGGCGCGGTTGAAATAATGCCCGATTTCCCTAATCATCCGGGTAGAGATAGGCGGAGATTACAATGTTCGAAACCGAAGTCTTCGACGGCCATAACGATGCAGTCCAATTCATGGCGGAGTACCGATCGCCCGGCCGAGATTTTCTAATCAGGTCCGAGGTCGGTCACCTCGATCTGCCTAGAGCCATGGAAGGCGGCATGGTCGGCGGACTGTTTGCGCTGATGGCAAAGCCGGAACGTGAACCAGAGAATAATCTGATAAGGACCGACACCGGATATGAAGTGGTTTACGCAGAAACCTTGCCGCTTCCAGTTGCAAGGCCTCAGATTGATGCGCAGCTCTCGGCATTGAGAGGCGTAGTCGAGCGCTCCGCCGGTAAAATGTGCTTTGCAAGGAGCGTCAATGAAATTCTGACTGCGAAAGCTCAAGGGCAGTTTGTGGTCGTGCTACATATGGAGGGGGCCGAGGCAGTCGATCCAGACCTCGAATATCTAAATACTATGTATGCGGCTGGTCTGCGGTCCTTGGGGCCAGTGTGGAGCCGTCCGAATATTTTCGGGTATGGTGTTCCGTTCGCATTTCCAAGGTCGCCGGATATCGGTCCGGGGCTCACCGACGCGGGGAAGGAGCTCGTTAAGGCCTGCAACAACCTTGGCATAATGATTGATCTGGCTCACCTCAATGAGAAGGGTTTTTGGGATGTTGCAGCTCTGAGCGACGCCCCTCTTGTCGCCACCCATGCCTGCGCCCACACCATGAGCCAGTCCACCAGAAACCTAACCGACCGGCAGCTCGATGCCATTCGCGATACGGATGGCATCATCGGCTTCAATCTTGCAGTCTACGACATTCGCGTCGACGGGCACCTTGATGCCAATACGCCTCTCGACACAGTCGTTCGCCATATAGAATATCTCATCAACCGTATGGGGGAAGACCGGGTGGCGCTTGGATCGGATTTCGACGGTACTACGGTGCCGAGCCAAATTAAGGATGTGAGCGGCTTACCGCACCTGTTCGAGGCCATGGGTAGAGCTGGATTTGATCAGCAAGCGATATCAAAGTTCGCTTTTGAGAACTGGCTCAGGGTGTTTGGCCTAACTTGGAAGAGTAGCCCGTTATCTTGACTGCAATCCCGACACTACGCCCTGCTTCATGTTCGCTAAGGGCCGGCCTTCGCCTTGGAGAGCAGGAAAAAGCGTGGGGCATTCAGGCGGCCGCAGCTTGAGTTGATGTCTGGTCAGCATTTGCCGAAAGGCCCGGATACCATGTTTCGAATTGGCCGCGGAGCGCGCCATCAAGGGTTCGGGCGCGGATCTGTAGGAGCATGCGGGCGCCGCGTCGCGACCATTGCATCTGCTGCTTCTGGCGATCACGACATTGACGGCGGACTCCACGAACGACGTGGCGATGCGCTCGTCGTAGCGATAGCGTTCGCCATAATTCGCAATAGCATGGGCGTTGCGCTCGATATAGGTGGCGAATTCCGCGACTGCCTGGGAGAACGCCTTCAGGTTGGGATAGCTGCAGTCTTCTTCGAGTCCATAGAGGTCATCCGCCAGGTCCTGGCTCCACAACGGGCCGGCGCGGGAATTGCCATGCCAGAGGTACCGCTTGATCCGCAGCAGATTGCGGGCAATCCGCTCGCCGGCGTTCGGCGACCTGAGTCATTGTGTGACATGATCGTTTTCAAGGGTAGCGAGGCTTGGAGGCCCGCCCAAGATTGACTCTTCAACAGTGTTGGACAACAAAGCGAAAAAGATAAGGATATTCAGATGGCCGAAGACGAGATCCAGACACCGCCGGACGTGACCGCATCGGTTGAAGCCGAGCCGAGGGAACCCGCAGCTCCGGCAAAGAGGCGGCGCGCGAAAAGGGCGGCCGGCGAAAAACCTTCTGCCAAGTCCGCGCCTGTCAAGCCGCAGACCCGCGGACTGAGCGATCAGGAGAAGCTGGCGAAGGTCGAGCAGATCGAAGCCCTGGTTTCGGGTGGCGCGACGCTCAAGGATGCAGTCAACGATGTCGGGATCTCCGACCAGACCTACTATCAATGGAAGAAAGCGACGGCAAAGTCCGTGGCGGAAGTGCCCGCCACTTCCGAGGCTGTGGATGACGAACTGGCCGAGTTTATCCGGCTCGAGGAAGAAAACCGTCGGCTGCGAAGACTGTTGTCCGAAAAGCTGCGCAACGAAAACGCCGAGCTGCGCAAGAGGCTTGGGCTGAAGTAGCGATCTTAGGTGCCGACTGCCTGCCCGCTTATGCGCGTTCGACTGAGTCGTCAAATTCGGAACCTATGATCGAGTTCGGCGGTTCCATCCGTGTCTTCCAATCGCAAGCTTCCGAAACATGAAAACGCCCAGGCGCAATTTCGTCGTCGAATATAAGACGACCAGACGGCTATCGAAGGCGCAGCCGAAATCAATCTGGGGAAACCTGGATTTGCAGGCGGTTGCCCGCGCCGTCGAGACTGATGACGCCTTACCTCAGGCAAAGCCCAAGACGACCATGGTGCCGGCGGCTGAGACCACGATTATCACATCGGACGCTCCACATGGAACCGAGGTTCGTGATCCGGTTCCAGCGGCCTTCGAGCCGCAGGTCAAGGATCCGGATGAGCCGACGATCGATGCCGATCAGGCTCTTTCAGCCAAACAGAAGACCGTCGTGCCATCGTATGTCTCCGAACCTCGACCGCGGAAAAGGAGGACGCGCCCCTCTGGCGCAAGACCGTCCACCGTGCCCGGCAATCGAGACTTGACCGTTGAAGCGTCTGGAGCTGAAGACGAACTCGCCGCTCTCGAAGTCGAAAATCTTCATCTCAAGCGGCTGATGATCATAAAGCTTCGGGCGGAAAACAAAGAGCTCCTCATTATGCTGCAACGCTGTCGCTGACGCCGATTAAGACACTCGTCGTAAATTCCGTGAGATGAGGTGCGTCACGCGATATCCGAACTGCGGAAGAAGCGATGCAAGTTAACCAACGCTGCGACCTGTTCGTCATGGCGATCGTCGCCTATCATCTGGCGACGACGTCCGGATCTCGAGGTCACCGGCACGAAGATTATTCGCGTTCTCTCCGCATCTGAGCTGGCTTGGTTTCCTTCTCTCGATCCTCCAGCTGCAATCATAGAGCGCCACCCCACACTACGGAAGGCAGGGGAATCGCATATGTGTTTTGGGGCTTGAAGTTAGCCTGAGAAGGGATTCTTTGGGCAGGCAGTCGAACGAAGGAGAGACTGCCATTTCCAGCCTTGATAGCTATTTCGGCACGGTGCCTGATCCGCGTGCTGCCAACGCTACGCACCGGCTTGGCGACCTGATCGTGATGATGATCGCGGCGAGCCTGTGCGGCGCGAGCAATGCGACGGAGTTCTCGTTGTTCGCGCACGAGCGCAAGCAGGCGCTGTCGCGGCTGATCGAATATGAGGTGGCGCCCAGCCACGACACCTTTTCGCGGCTGTTGCGGCTGCTCGACCCCGTGGCGTTCGGACGTGCTTTCGCCGCCTTTGCCGCGGGCTTCGCGCGCGCCTGCCAGGAGGTTGTCTCGCTCGACGGCAAGGCGCTGCGACGAGCCTATGAGAAAGGCCTTGCGGCCAGTCCGCCCCTGACGGTGTCAGCCTTTGCCGCCGAAACCCGGCGGTGCCTGGCGGTCGCAAGGACAATGCTCCGGCCAACACCGCACTCCTCAACCGCATCACCAGAAACATCCTACAGGCCGCTGATGCCGACAAAGTCCCCATCAGCCATCGCATCAAGAAATGTGCCTGGAATGATGACTATCTCATCCAGGCGCTGACCCATATGCGATAGCCCTGCTACGGAAGGTGACGCTATTTTGAAGGCGTCAGTTTCTCTCCGGCACCATGCCAAGCAGCGGGCCAAGGCCCTCCGCAATGGTTAAGTGAGCAATGACCGCATCTCGCAGCTTCTGATAGGGTAGACCGGCCAGGATCGCCGTTTGGACCACCGCCATCACCTCCCCGGCTTCGGAACCAATCATCGTGAAGCCGAGAACACGGTCGTCTGAGGCACTCACCACAACCTTCATGAAGCCCTTGTTTTCGTCAGTCGCCATTGTCCGCAAGACGCGGGACATCGGCAGATTTGCCACTCGTACAGGGATTCCTTTCCGCTCGGCTTCCGCCTCTGACAACCCAATACGGGCAAGAGGTGGATCCGTGAACATCACGTAGGGGACAAGCCGCTCGTCAGTGCGGCGGTTGCCGCCGGCCATATTGTCGCGAACGATGCGAAAATCGTCGACGGAGACATGAGTGAACTGCGGACTGCCTGCCGCTTCGCCTATCGCCCACACGCCATCGGCTGTGGTCTCGAGCCGCTCATTGACTTGAATAAACCCGCGTTTGTCGAGTTTTACACCAGCCTTATCCAAACCGATGTCGGCGGTGTTTGCGATCCGACCCACCGCAACGAGCAAATCGCTGCCATCGATGGTGTGCATGCCATCGGCTGTGCGTACCGTGACGCTCACGGCGTCGCCCGAAAGACCGCGCACGGCTGTCGGCTGGGCACCGATGACGATATCGATTCCTTCGTCTGCCAGAATTGCGCTCATCTCGTTGGCGACATCCAAATCTTCCCGTCCAACGATGTGAGGTCCCGGTTCGATAATGGTGACGCGGCTGCCGAACCGCCGGTAAGCCTGGGCCAACTCGACGCCGATGTATCCACCTCCAAGAATAATGAGGTGCGATGGCAGGTAATCGAGTTCCAACGCCTCGATGTGGGTGAGTGCGCGCGCTGCTTCTAAGCCGGGAATGTCAGGGATCGCTGCATGGGAGCCGACATTGATGACAACATCATTTCCCGAAAGCAAGCGCGTACCCCCGTCGTTCAACACGACCTCCAGAAGCTTCGGGCCAGCAAAGCGACCGCTTCCCATGATCAATTCGGCGCCACTTGCCTTGTAGGCTGCCAAATGCAGTTCGATCTCGCGCTCAATCATGTCCTGCTTGCGCCTGCGCACCTTCACCATATCGGTCGCCGCGCCACTCGTCTTGGTTCCATACTGTGACGCATTGCGCACAACGTGCGCGATGCGAGCGCTCCACAATTCATTCTTTGAGGGCAGGCATGCTACAGCTGGGCAAGAACCACCCACCCAGCGCCGTTCGACCACGGCCACCTTTTTCCCCTGCCTGCCAAGATGCCATGCGAGTTGTTTGCCACCTTGGCCACTGCCAAGGATGACAACGTCGTATTCTTCGTGCTCGGACATATAATATCTCCTTGAGTGATCGTCGACCGAAGAGGAAACCTTCGTTTCCGTACGTCGGCGGGAGGAATCCGTGGTTGTTTTTGTGCTCAACCTTTGTCCAGAACATCGACCTCAAGCCGATGTTGCGACATCCGGCAGTCCAGTCTGAACCGGAACCGCCGGTGAAGAGCGTTCAAGCCGCGGCGAGAGTTCCGACAGCTGGGAAATCGATCGTGGTGTCGTTGATGCGATTGAAAGTGTTCGTGAAGCTCGTCAACGCGATGGCTAGGCTGATTTCCACCAACTGCACGTCTGTATAGCCAGCCGCCTTGATTGCCGCGAATTCCTCCTTGTCGACCGTACCGGTATGTGCCTGCAGGTGATGGACGAAACGCACCAGGGCGTCACGCTTGACGTTGCCGGTCGGCTCGCCCGCCCTGATATGCTCAAGGTCGGCTTGCGAAAGACCCGCCATCTTGCCAAGGAGACTATGTGCAGCCACGCAATATTCGCAGCCGACGGCTCTGCTGGTAGCGAGTTTGATCGCCTCGAGATCCTTCCTGCCCAACGAGCCAGAGGCCAATACCGTTTCCGCTGCAAGAATTGACTTCAGGCCGGCCGGAAGAAGTGCGCCGATCGCCGCATAGGTGTTCGGGACGCTGCCCGCTGCCTTCTTGATCTGGGTGAATAGTTCAGCTGTTTCGCCGGTTGCGGATTCGACCGGAAGAGTTGAGATGCGTGAAGTCATGATGAATGCTCCTGGTACGTGTTGAAGACAGGAGTGGTTTTATAGGATCGAAACGAGGCTGTTGATGCTAGAAGTCGTCATTGATATGCTCAACCGTCTCAAATTGAGGATGCAAGATGGATTGGTTGAGCCGATTGCTGGCGTTGATGCCCGTTGCTGGACGCTTGGACTTGCGGTGTCATTACGGCGCGCCATGGCGGATCGATTCGAAGATGTCGGAACCAGGCGTTGCGCCCTATCACATCGTGCTGAGCGGTAAGGCGGTGATGGACGACCCGGCGGGCGGCGCGCCGATTTGCTTGGAGGCGGGCGACATTCTGCTGCTGCCTGCGGGAGCGGCTCACGTCCTGCACGATGGATCTGCTGTCCACCCGCCGCCGGCGCGATACCGTCCGGCCTTGAATCATACCATCAGTGAGAATGACGGTGAGGGCAAGGCAACGGAACTGCTCTGTGGCCATTTCACCGTTTCGCACCCTCACTATCATGTTATCCATAGGTATCTGCCGTCAAGGCTGATCGTACGGCGCGATCGCGTCGGCCAAGCCCCAAGCGGAACCGGCGCGCAGCTCGACCAGCTTGTATCACTCATGAAAGCTGAAACGCATTTCGACGGGCTCGGGGGCTCGGCGATGCTCAATGCGCTTTCATCAGCCCTGTTCGCCTTGACGCTTCGGCGGGCAAGTGAGCAGCAGGAAGCCCCAACGGGCTTGCTTGCACTTGCGGGATATCCTCGGATTGCGCCTGCACTTTCGGCGATGCTCTCAAAGCCCGCCCACGCGTGGACGCTCTCCCAACTCGCCAACGTCTGCAACATGTCGCGTGCGAGTTTGGCTCGCCATTTTGCCGATAAGCTCGGCCACTCGGCGATAGAACTGCTGCTGGACATTCGCATCGGTTACGCAGCAAATGCGCTCAGAGTACCCGGGACATCGACGGCTGCTGTTGCCGAGGACGTTGGATATCGCTCCGAAGCAGCATTTCAAAGGGTCTTCAAGCAGAAGATGGGCGTTACGCCAGCGCAGTGGCGGCGGGCAGCCACTGCAATTGTACCATCTCCCGAGATACACGAAGCGCAATCTCTCTGAGATCACGCTGCCGCGATCCTGCTCAAAAGCCCGCTCATCGGCGAGAAGCTTGCGGGGAAGAGCTCCCCATCCGCAAACCTATATGGTATCTCAATCCGACCGCAGCCGCCGCGGATCTTGTTGTTGATATCTGCACCCCGCCGCTAAATCGATTTCACCTCGCCCCCGTCCATCCGCAACACCGTGCCAGTCATCCACCGTGCTGCCGGTGAAACTGCGAAAGCCATGAGCTCCGCTATTTCCTCCGGCTCACCAAATCGGGTGATGCCGGCCTGCTCCAGAAACTTCTGCTTTGCCAGTTCAACTGTAATGCCCCGCGCGGAAGCTGCAGCCTCTATCAGACCTTGGCGCCGCTTGGTCATGATTGGCCCGGGCGAAACGCTGTTGACCTGCACGCCATCCTTTAATCCACGGTCGGCGAATGCCTTGGCCAATGCTTCGATCGCGGCGTTGATGGTGCCGATTGCCGCCGTTGCGGAGTTCGGGATCTCCGCGCCGGTTCCCGAAGTGAAAACCACCGCGCCCTTCGACATCTTCAAGGCATCCCAAACCTTGAGCGTCAAACGCCGCGCTCCATGGAATTTCAGTTTCAGTGACATGTCCCATTGGGCGTCCGTTAGATCGAAGAGGTCGATTCCCGGTACGGCGCCGGCAATGTTCACGAGCGCATCGATCCGTCCGAAGGCATTGCGCGTCTTCTCAACGACCAAGCCGGCAGCTTCGGGTTCGCTAAGATCGATATCGATCGCCAGTGCATCAGCGCCTGCGGCACGGATCTCGTCAGCCGCGCTAGCAAGCCCTTCGGCGTCGCGCGCCGTAACGACCACTGCCGAAAAGTCGCGTGCGAGGCGCAGAGCCGTTGCTCTGCCAATGCCGGAGCTGCCTCCGGTCACAATCGCAACGGTGTTCGTCATCTAAATGTCCCTTCGATTCGCATTCATTGAGATGTGTGTTGAGGAAACGCCATGCCGTGGACAGTCATGATGTGTCTGCGCTTCCGTCAATGGGCATAGCATCCGATACCGCCGAGACGTTGCATTTCTGATCAACCAAGGTGCTGGCGTATGATCTTGCACTTAAGCCGGGCGGGAGACACTGTCGTTTGCTGCAGAATGGATGGCGGCATTCTCAGGAGCTTCCATGACCCGAAATCATGACGACGATCACCATGAACATGAACACGCCAATCATTATTCCGACATGGAGGCGCGCATGCGTGCGCTCGAGACGCTGCTGATCCACAAGGGGTTGATCGATCCTGCGGCGATCGAAGCGATCGTCGATACATATGAGACCAAGGTTGGGCCGCGAAACGGCGCCGCCGTCGTGGCGAGGTCGTGGTGCGATCCGGCCTTTGCGAAATGGCTTGTCCGCGACGCAACGTCAGCGATCGCGAGCCTCGGTTTCGGCGAGCGGCACGGGACACGAATGCGCGCTGTTTTCAATACAGCGCGAGTGCACAACATGATCGTCTGTACGCTCTGCTCCTGCTATCCCTGGGCCGTTCTCGGCTTACCGCCGGTCTGGTACAAGTCACCGGCCTACCGCTCACGGGCAGTCATCGACCCACGGAGTGTACTTGCTGAGTTCGGAGTCGTCCTTCCGGAAGAGAAGTTGGTCCGGGTGTGGGATTCAACCGCTGAACTGCGCTACCTGGTCATCCCCGAGCGGCCGATCGGGAGTGAAGATATGACGGAGCGGGAGCTCGCAGCGGTTGTCAGCCGCGACGCCATGATTGGAACCGCGCTGGTGATGTTGCAGGACCGCGTCAGATGAACGGACCCCACGATCTCGGAGGACTGATGGGGTTTGGGGCAATTCCGTTTGAACCAAACGAGCCCGTCTTTCATTGGGAATGGGAAAAGCGCGCGCTTGGCGTATCGCTCTGTATAGCCGGCCTTGGCGTTTGGAACATCGATGAAAACCGCCATTCATATGAGCGCATCGCTCCGGCGACTTACCTCAGAGCGAGCTATTACGAAATCTGGATCCGCGGTCTCGACAAGCTGCTGGTCGAGCACGGCTTAGTTGTCCATGATGAGATTTTCCTTTCAAAACCGATCGGCGATGTGCAAGCAGCGGCAGACGATATTCTCAGAGAGTCCGACGTCGCAGAGATGCTACTGCACGGCCCAGCCGAGCAGCCGAGCCTGACTCCGCCGGCGTATCGCATAGGCGACCTCGTGCGCACTCGAAACATCAATCCGACCGGCCATACCCGGCTGCCACGATATGCCCGATCGAGGCGCGGTATCATAGACCAGGTCCAAGGGAGCTACGTCTTTCCGGATGACAATGCACACGGACGCGGCGCCAATCCGCAATGGGTCTATACGGTGGTCTTTTCGGGGCGAGAGCTCTGGGGAGAGGACGCGGACGCTCGCCTAAGCGTGTCGATCGACGCATGCGAGAGCTATCTTGAGCGGGACATCGTCACTGAGGCGGGCGATCCGCACTATGCCACGGATAGAGACTCCTTGCCTTGAAGAGGAACCAGCTTTCTGAACCGCAGTTGCTAGAGGAAATCATGACGAAGACTTTTGTGTTTGACGCCTACGGCACGCTCTTTGACGTGCAGTCGATCGGCTCCGCGACGGAGGAAGCGTTTCCCGGCTATGGCCACTACATAACGCAGATCTGGCGGATGAAGCAGCTTGAGTACAGCTGGCTGACGACGCTGATGGGAAGGAATGAGGACTTCTGGACGATCACGCTCGATGCGTTGGAATACACGCTGAAGACTCTCGGTCTCAAATTGCCACCGCAGCGCCTCGAAACCCTTGCCGCTACTTTCAACGAGCTCTCAGATTACGAGGATGCGGAGACATGTCTCACTCAGCTTGCGACACATCGTCTTGCCATTCTGTCGAATGGAACCAAGAACATGCTAACGAAGCTGGTCGGAAACTCCGCGTTAAACAATCACCTCCACCACATCCTAAGCGTGGAGGAAAGCAAGGTGTTCAAGCCCGACCCCAGAGCCTATCAACTCATCATCGATCGCCTCGCCGCAACGCGCGAGGAAGTAATCTTCGTGTCTTCGAATGGGTTCGATATCGCCGGCGCCAAGAGCTTCGGTTTCACCGTCGTGCGGGTGGAGAGGGTGTCGAGTGAGCATCTGACCCGTGATCTTGTCAATGCGGCTGCAGTCAACTTCGGACCAACCGAAATTTTCAAGGCAATGCGAACGCAGGAAGAGCAGTTGCAGCTCAAGCCAGATTTCACTATTCCGAACCTCGCGAGCCTGCCCAAACTCTTCTCCGAGCCATCTGTCCCAATTGAGGGGCCTGAGGCTCTTGACCAGAGCGGCAACTAGATGTCGCACTCCGCTGCAGGACATGCCCGAGTGCTATCTTTCAGTTCTGTTGCGGAACCGCGTCCGAAGCGCTGCCCGTCGGTAAATCGTCTTCGCGGGGCTGAAGCGCCACAATCTCTCGGCCCCCGGGAATTGCGTCATTTCCTCGCTATCAAGGAGTACCGCCGCCCGGCCCGTCATCTGGAGGAGCGCGCCGCTCGAGAAGTCAGGGAAAACCAGCCCAGCCGACGGATTTGTCAGTATGTTGCCGAGCGTGTTGAAATAATGGTTCCCATTGTAGTCGGGAATTGTGAGCTCGCCCTCGACCCCGAAACGCACAAAACCTGACTGTCCCCCGCGATGGGACACGTCGACGTGACGGTTTTTAATATCGTCATCCACATACGAAGCAACGAAAAACGTATCAGCAATCTCTACGATCCGGCGAATCTCAGCAATTGAGATAGCCAATGGCTCGCCTGGCTCCTCATGTTCATCGGAGATCACTTCCTCGCGTTGCTGAATATAGCGTGGGCAATTCCCGAACGTATGTTCCACCGACAATTCAAAATCCCGGTCGGTGCGCGATCGCAACACGCCATTGACGCGATTTCTGCGGCGGGTCTCCAGCTGTATTCCGAGCCAGCCGATGGCTGCTTCCGCGTGAAGGCCAGCTTCCGCCGGATCGCTCGTGTCGATCCCTATATTCGCAACCAGCGACCACTCGTCCGGAGAGCACAGGAACCCTTTGCTGCCGTCGCGTATCGTTGCCCAGGGGTAGCCATCGTCATCGACCGTCCCAATCACCAGGAAAGGCAGCTCGGGGAAAAAACTGCGATGCTGCTCAGTCAGATGGGGCCTTATGTACCTGTCTCCGATGGCGGCCATCTTCTCCACTGCGCCAGCTTTTGCCTGCAGCGCAAGCTCCCCCTCGTGCCAGGGCCCGTCTTGCATCTCGCGCAATCGACCCCGATCGCTGCGATCCCGCTGATTTTCCATTGCGCTACTCCAGCTCTCATCATTTACAAAATCCGCCATTGGCAGGATTGCAGCGCCTTGTTCGACGGCACATTTCAGCCGTTTGGGAACTCCGCCTTCCGCACTCCCTCACGATGGACATCGGAGCATCCGCACTGCTGATCCCACAACAGCAAGAGGTAGAGCTTTGCTAGCAAGCAATAGTCGAGAAGAGTAAGCCAGATCAGTTTCATCGCTGCCTCCTATGTTGGCTGGAGGCTATTATCTTTCGTCGCTGCGATAGCTTAAGATCGATTCGTCGGAATGGATTATTACATTATGCGGAACGCCGTCGTAAGCGAGACCGGCGCCTCTCCGCATCTCTCAGTGAGAGTTAAGAGCCGCGGTTGTCCGCAGACGGGCCACTACGAAATCGACAAAAGCACGGGTTTTCGCAGAGGTGAGGCGACCTTCCGGATGCACGACATGTACGGGCAATGGATCTTCCTCGAAGTCGGCAAGAACGATCTGCAGCTCGTCCCGCGCCTGTTCGCCCTCGATCTGATACGAGAGAAGCCTGGCTACTCCCCAACCATCGATGGCGGCACGCATGGCTGCCTCATTGGTGTTGCAAAAGAGCCGTGGACGAAGGCTAACGCTTGTTTCCCCGTTCCGACCGAAATGCCATTCAACGCCGTTGCCGCCCGGAACCGCAGCAATGATGTTATGTCTTGGCAGTTCGGCTGGCCTGGCCGGAATCCCCGCGGCTGCCAAATAGGAAGGGGCGGCGCATAATACCCGGCGCACAGCTCCGACCCGGATCGCGCTCAAGCCGGAATCCTCCAAGTGTCCGATGCGGATGGCGACATCGACACCTTCATCAACAATGTTGACGAGACGATCCACAAATAATGTCCTTGCGGTCACGCCCTCATATTCTCGAAGGAATGCGGTCAAAATCGGCGTGACGTGGATATTTCCGAAAATCACAGGAGCCGTCACGAAGAGATAGCCGCTCGGACGCGCGTGAACGCCACCGGCCGCGGCTTCGGCTTCGCTGATCTCCATGAGGATCCGCTGACAATCGCGCAGATAGCGTTCGCCAGCTTCCGTCAAATTCACCGCTCGTGTCGTCCGAATGAAAAGGCGTGCCCCCGTCACCTCTTCCAGGAACGCAACGGCTCGCGTCACCGCCGGAGGGCTCATGTTCAGCTTACGCGCCGCCTCGGCGAAACTGCTCTCTTCGGCAACTTTCACGAATATTCGCATTGACGACCAGCGATCCATGTGAACCTCTTGCCCTGAATCATGAATGCCGGGACCCAAGAACAGGGTCTCGGCATTTCTTTGTTATCGAAAGAAATCCAGGCTGTCAGCGCGCAGAGACGAACATGTTCGCCGGCCGCTGCAGACCGAGTTTGTCACGCAACGTGCCCGGCGCGTATTCCCGCTGAACTAAACCCCGACGCTGAAGCTCCGGCGCCACATCCCGCGTAAAATCCTGCCAGTCCCCCGGAAGAACCGGGAACATCAGGTTGAAACCGTCCGCCGCACCCTCGATGAACCAGGCTTCCATTTCATCGGCGATCTGCTTCGGCGTTCCCGCCATCACCGGGGCGGTTCCAGCCTTGGCGACCTGGCTTGCGATCTGGCGGATCGTCATGCCCTGCGCAGCCATTGCCTTGACGCGAATAAGATTGGTCCGCTGGCCGTTAAAGGTGCCTTCGTCAGGCAGTTCGGGTACGGGCCCGTCTGCCGGAAACGAGGAAAGGTCCTTGCCGACCCAGCTTGAAACCAGATCGACTGCGAGACGAGGAGGAGTGAGGCTTTCCAGAAAGTCCCTTTTTTCCTCGGCCTCGGACGCCGAAGCTGCGACAATCGGCAGGATGCCCGGAAGGATTTTCAAGCTGTCCGGTGTCCGGCCGTTGGTGATCAGCCGCGCATCGAAGTCCGCCCGATATTTTTTTCCCTCTTCGATCGAACGGGAAAGGGAAAAGTTGATCTCGGCATGCTTTGCCGCCAGCACTTTGCCGTCTTCTGACGAGCCGGCCTGGACGATGATCGGATAGCCTTGCGGCGGTCGCGGTACGTTCAGAGGCCCGCGCACCTTGAAATGCTTGCCCACGTGATTGATGCGGTGAACACGAGCTGGATCGGCAAAGAAGCCCGACCGCTTGTCGAACAGCAGTGCTTCCTCCTCGATGCTGTCCCAGAGAGCCTTGGCGGTCTCCAGAAACTCGGCCGCACGCTCATAGCGATAAGCATGTTCGATATTGCCATCGCGGCCGAAGTTCATCGCCTCCTCGTTCATGCCCGAGGTAACGACATTCCACGCTGACCGGCCACCACTGATGTGATCAAGCGAGGCAAATGTTCGCGCAAGATTATAGGGCTCGGTGTATGAGGCCGAGGCTGTCGATATCAGGCCGATGTTGCTCGTGACGGCAGCCAGTGCGGAGAGCAGCGTCAAGGGTTCAAGACGCGTGTTGGCATAATGCGCGATATTGCTTTCATAACTATCCCAGATCGCCACGTGGTCGGCCAGGAAGATCGCGTCCATCTTTGCTTCCTCGGCCGCCCCTGCAAGGCGGCGGAAGTAGTCCAGGCCGAATATCTCTTTGCCGGGGGCACCCGGATGACGCCATGACATCCGGTGGTCGCCCTGGGGATTAAAGAAGAATGCACTCATGATCATTCGGCGGTTTGCCATTCCTATATCCTTTCACGTGTTCGCTGCCTGGATCGGCCCGAAAGACCGGTCGGTGGTGGCTACTTTCCTGTTCATGAAATCGATGATGTCTGCGGCGATTTCGTCGCCGTGGCTCTCCAGTGCGAAATGTCCCGTCGGCAGAAACTTGATTTCGGCGTCCGGCACATCGCCTCCAAAGGCCATCGCGCCAGCCGGCACGAAATAAGGATCGCGCTCACCCCAGATCGCCAGGATCGGTGGTTGATGTTCCCGGAAATATCGCTGGAATACCGGATAAAGCGCGACATTGTCGCCATAGTCCGTGAAGTAATCGAGCTGTGGTTCGTGCGCACCCGGCCGCGCGAGATAATAGTTATCGAGGGTCTGCGCGTCCGGGCTGATCAGCGTCAAATCGCAGACGCCTTCTTCATATTGATAGCGTGTTGCTGACGGGCTGAAGGCGGCGCGCAGCGAATTGCGAAACTCTTCGGTGGGCGCCTGCCAATAGGCCTTCATCGGCTCCCAGCCGCTGCCCAATCCCTCTTCATAGGCATTTCCATTCTGGGAAATGATCGCCGAAATCCTTTCCGGATGCTCGACCGCCATGCGAAGACCAACCGGCGCACCATAGTCAAAAACATAAATCGCAAAATGCGAAAGACCTATTACCTCGGCAAATGAAGTCATTGTCGTTGCCAGATTGGCGAAGGAATAGGTAAAGCCTCTCGGCGGCATTTCCGAACGTCCGAACCCCGGAAGATCGGGAGCTACGACGTGGAAATGCGAACCAAGCACCCCTATCAGGTCGCGGAACATGTGACTGGCTGTGGGAAATCCGTGCAAAAGTAGGATCTCCGGCGCTCCGGCCAACCCGGCCTCTCTGTAAAAGATGTCGATGCCGCCGACCCCGACCAATTTATATCTTGTCGCCGTCATATCTGCCTCCCTTGTCAGCCTCGGTTGTAACCGAAATAAAATTAATAAAGAGGTTACATGACGACAATCCGGATTTAGCGGAATGGATCATTCCATTAATTGGAATGACAACCGGCGGCCGGACATCACTTTACTTTGGGATTTCGTGATCTGTGACGGCTTCCGCAATAATCTCAACCACTGCGCGTGGCTCGGTGATCGAAGGCGTGTGGTCGCAGGAAATCCGCCGGATCTTCGCCTTCATCCGTTCTGCGATGAAGCGTTGCACGGATGGCTTGATCATTCGGTCCTGCTCCGCAAGAAGATACCAGCTGGGCTTTTGGCTCCAGTTCGTGTGAGTGATCGCCTCCTTGATACAAGCAAGCGCGATCGGACGCTGAATCGCTGAAAGAACTGTCTTCTCTTCGTCCGTTGCGTTTTGCGCGAAGGCCTTCTGAAAACCCTCTTCCGGCATCCAAATATACTCGTAGAGATCGGGAGCCAGCGATGGGGCGTGCTCATCAAGCTCTTCGCGATAGAAAACGTCAGCCACCGTTTCCCCGACAGCCGGAGCCAGCGCGGCGATAAGAACGACCGATCTAACCCGATCATCGTCGATGGAAGATACGACCGCGCCTGCATAAGCATGTCCCACCAGAACGGCAGGTGCCGAGGCGCGGTCCAGGAACCGCTTGACGGCCGCAACATCGTCGCTGAGCGAGGTCATGGGGATCGGTGCCGCCAGGACCTCGAAGCTGAGGTCTTGCAAAGGCCCTATCACCTTTTCCCAACTCGATCCGTCCGCCCACGCACCATGAACCAGAATGACCGTGGCTCGCTTGCTTGTCGTTGACATAATCTGCTCCTAAGAATGGGCTAAGTAGTGCTCAAGATCGAGCTGCGCCTGCCCGAGCGCCTGCATGAGGTTATCTCGGCGAAAAGCCGCTCACATCCACTGGCCGGAAACATCAGGTCGCAGATCAGGCAACAGACCGAAATCGGTGATCTCTCGAAGGACGAGCGGACTCCGTAGGGCGGTCCATGCTGCACACAGAAGTAGCGTGAGAATCACCAGCGAATAAATTCACTGTTTCGCTGGCCGCGGCTTGGCAAGACCGGTGCATGCCACTTCACAGTCATGTACCTGCGAGCGCCCACGAGGTTTTGCAGCTCCACCCGGGTGAAACAATCCACTGGTGGGGGCCATAGCGGCCGGCCACGGCTTTTGGATTGCCAGCCCCCCATCCGGAAAAGGGGCAGCGATCCCGTGTCTCGGTTTGTCCTATCGACCTCTCCGCAATTCGACATGCCGCACGATATGAAGACGCATCATCGTCGTTACGTAAGTAACCATGCTACTAGATTTTCGGAGGTTAGTGAGTTATCTCAAGTGTGTGATGCGCTTTTGATGGATGGGCGGAGCGGTTACGCGATGAATCGAAAAATAAGAGGCGAATATGGTCCTACCCAACCCACCGGCAATCTTCGTCGCGGATGCTGTCGGCCTTGATTTTCTGAACTCCGTTGCGACGCCGGTCGACAGGCCCGTTGAATGGCTGGGCGACGGCGCTGGTCTGATCCAATGGTTGCGGGAGGCAGATCTGGTGCCGGAACGGACGCTCGAAGCTATTGCGAACAACGCGATGCCCGGTGAACTCGATTCCGTGGCATCACACGCCCGCTCGCTGCGCGAATGGTTTCGCAGCTTTGTGCTTGAGCATAAGGGCAAACCGTTGAGCGCGAAGGCGATCACTGAGCTGGAGCCCTTGAACCGGCTATTGGCAAGGGATGAGCAGTTCATCCAGATCACTATCGCGGAAGACGAACGCTCCAAGCCTCGTCTTCAATGGGACAGGCAGCGTCGATGGAAGTCACCGGAAACACTGCTGGCACCAATCGCCGAGGCAATGGGCCAACTCGTCTGTACGGAAGAATTTACCGATATCAAAGCCTGCGAAGGGCACGATTGCACGCTGCTGTTCATAGACCGCACCCGCGGAAGGCGCCGGCGGTGGTGCAGCATGGCCGTGTGCGGTAACCGTGCCAAGCAGGCCGCACATCGCGCGCGGGCCAATTGATTGTCGTTAGAAGAGGGGCGGCGGCCGCTCTGCCATCGCCCTTTTCAACAGTATGATCTTCAAGTTCATCCTGTTCAATGTCGGATACCAAACGGGAGGGCGGATGGAACGCTCTCCCGCGGTGGTCACGGCAAAAGTGCCGCTAAAAAACGACGCCGCGGCGATATCGTCATTCTAGTGATCTGTAGTCTCCCTGCCAGTAAACGAGAGGCTGCGCCGCGGAGCCAGTCCAGGCTTCCCTGACCCTTCCGATGACAATGACATGGTCGTAGCGGAACAAAAATTCCTCGACCTCGCAATCAAATCCTGCAATGGCACCCGTCAAAGTCGGAACGCCGGTCTTTCGTACCCGCCATTCCTGGCCCGCATAGCGATCTTTTCCCTTTACGCCGCCACGCCCTGCAAAGCGGTCGGCCACCGGTTTGTCTTCATCTCGCAGCAAGTTCACGGCGAACGTGCCGGACCCACACAGCACCTCCCATGACGAAGAAGTCTTGCTGATCCCAAACATCAGCCTCGGTGGCTCAGCTGACAAAGAAACCACTGACGTGGCGGTAAATCCAGTTCGTTCATCTCCAGCGCCGACCGTCACCACAACGGTACCGCCAGCCAGAAGACGCATTGCAGCCTTGAAGTCGGAGGGGTCGGCGTCTGCTGCGCCGGCCGTCGAGCCCGAAATCAAGGGGGCGGCCCCCTTGTCGAGCTGTCTATCATCGATCTTTTGGGGCGTCGCGCCCGCTCTCATCGTCAGGACACCCGACATCACTCCTGAATCGGCCGCCAGCTCTTTTCCGTTCACCGCGTTCGAGACGTCGCAGGTCATTGCGGTTGCTCCTCCTAAAGTAACCTGGCTAAATAACGAATGCAGGTTATATGAACGAGAGTAACCTGTCAACAAGGCCCAGAGAGGTTTCGTGATTTGTACGGCAGTTACAGGTCGAGTTGCAGATCTGCAGTCGGTTTGGCGCAGCAAATCAAAATCACCCCCGGTTGGGGCGGGTCGATCGGCGCAGGTGAATAGTCGATCATTCCGTCAACAACAGCCGTCTCACAGCGATGACAGACGCCCGCGCGACAGGACCAGGTAACCGGCACCGAGCACGCTTCCGCGAGGTCCAGAATGGATGGGTACCGACTATCCCAGCGGACCGTGAGATTGCTCTTCAGGAATGTCACCGCCGGACCGGCGCCTTCTGCCAGAACCGGAGGATGGGGAGGAACATCGGGGCCAAATCGAAGCGCCGAACCGAACGTCTCAACATGGATGTCGTCCGTCACGACGCCCCATTCCTGCAATCCCTCGCAAATATCTCGAAGGAATGCTTGTGGCCCGCAGAGGTAGAACTGCGAGTACTTTGGTATGCCCATCGCCCGAATCAGTTGCAGGTCGATGTGGCCGGCAACGTCGTAATCGGTCCCGCGGCGATCGTCGGATGTGGGTTGGCTGAAGACCGTGCGGGCGAGCGCTTTCGATGCATTCCCCAGCAGCCGATGGGTTTCCTCCGCAAAGGCGTGATGCAATCTGTCGCGAGCGCCGTGGATCCACCAGATACCCTCTCCGGTCGGTCGTTCCGCGAGGACCGCGTGGAGCATCGAGAGAACCGGCGTAATCCCTATCCCGGCGCTGATGAAAGTAACGGGGCCCGAACTCATGGGTTCGAGGATGAAGGCGCCACGCGGAGCACTGACCTCGAGGATGTCACCCAAACCGATCCGCTCGTGCAAATAAGTGCCCGCCAGCCCGCCCGACTCGCGCTTTACGCTGATTCTATAGTGCGAGCTCTGCGGGTCGCCGGATAACGAATAGGAACGGATGAGACTATTTTGGTCTCCTGCTGGCAACCGCAGTACCACGTGCTGTCCCGCTTTTGGCTTCGGCAGCGGCCTGCGGTCCGCCGCTGCAAGTTCAAACGTTTTGACATCAGCCGTCTCGTCATAAAGACCAATGACCTTGAAATCGCGGAAGCCAGACCACGCCGGCGCCGCTCGTGGCTCCGGCCTTAATCCGGGATTTCCCTGTGATTTACCGGAAGCTGCAAGAAGCACTTCGAAGGATTGCCGCCAGCCAGGGCTTAACGCTTCGAGCTTTGCAGCCTTCTGCAATTGATCTTCCGGATGCTCGGGGCTGTAAAGCAGGCTGTTGACTGAGGCGACTGTCATGGCGTGAGGACCGGAGGCGATTTTTTCGATCCGATCGCCTACGCCAAGCTCGCCCTCTTCGATGACCCGCATATAGAAGCCGGGCCTTCGGTGGCTGACGAGGAGCGACGGCATGTCGTTGCGGCCAAGCCGCACTCCGAGTTTATGGCAGGTGACCCGTGGCTGCGAGACCTCGAAGAGCGCCTGTCCGATGCGATATTGGTCCCCGATACAAACCTCGTCGTCCGGCATGCCGTCGACGGTCAGGTTCTCGCCGAATTGACCCGGCTCCATCGGCGCGCGCGCAAGCAACTCCTCCCAGAACCGGTAGGACTGAAGCTGATAGACGAGAACGGCCCGCTGTTCGCCGCCGTGGCCTGCAAGATCCGCTTGCTCATCACCATCGATGTTCAACTGCCTTGCCATCACTCGGCCGTCGACTGGGGTTTTCCAGATCGCGGTGCGGATCATTCGTCCGTGTCCGATAACGTCTCTCGGTCGGCCAACGTTCACGGAAAGGAGACGGGGCATCGATCTATTTCCCTGCTTGATTCATCATGGGCTGAGCCGATCAAATCTTATCACGCCTTGATGCGGCAACATCGATTTCCAAGACTTCAACATTGATTTCCTACTTCGAAACAGACTTCGCGGCGGCTCTCTGTAAGTTCGCCACGCGTCTTGCAGTAATTAATGCGTAACCGCTTAAAAACATGTTGACCAGTTAGCTTATCCGTTGTAACCCTTAAAATGTTATTGGACAGGTTACAACGGAAGGATGAACCGATGACGAGGGTGCGTTTCCATAAAGTCGACGTCGACGGCTTGGGTGTCTTTTACCGCGAGGCGGGGGATCGGTCGAAACCGACGATCCTGCTGCTTCACGGCTTTCCAAGTGCCGGTCACATGTTTCGTGATCTCATTCCGGCGCTGGCTGACACGTTTCATCTCGTCGCCCCGGATCTGCCGGGCTTCGGCCAGACCGATTTGCGCCCGCACGGAGACTTTACCTACTCGTTCGATAACCTCGCCAAGGTCATCGACCGCTTCACCGAGGTGATCGGTCTGACGCGCTTTGCCATCTACGTGTTCGATTATGGCGCGCCGACTGGCTTTCGCATCGCATCGTGGCATCCGGATCGCATCACCGGCATTATCTCTCAGAACGGAAACGCCTATGAAGAAGGCCTAAGCGAGGGCTGGAACCCGATCAGGGACTACTGGAACGAGCCGTCGCAGGCCAACCGGGATGTGCTGAAGGCGTTTCTCGCGCCGGAGACTACGATTTGGCAGTATACCCACGGCGTTCCTGACGTGACGCTGGTTTCGCCGGACGGCCATAGCCTGGATAACTATTACCTGACGCGAGACGGCGCCGCGGATGCGCAACTTGACCTCTTTGGCGATTATAAGAGCAACTTAGCGCTCTATCCGGAATTTCAAAAATACTTCCGCACGAACAAGCCGCGTTTCCTGGCAGTGTGGGGCAGAAACGATCCGTTCTTCCTCCCGCCCGGCGCCGAGGCGTTCAAGCGCGACATCCCGAATGCAGACATTCGGTTCTTCGATACCGGACATTTTGCCCTCGAGACGCACTGCGATGAAATCGCGACCGCGATCAAGGGCGTTTTCGCTGCCGGTGAATGAGGCCCATGGCGTCAGGCAACTTGAGCCATGCCCACGGCATGCCCCGTAACGACCCTAGTGGTGGCTGCGCGGGGCGTAACGCGGTCCTGAAAGCCAAGAGAAACCGAAACCTGCTCGACCTTCTAACCTCTTTGCCGGCCTTGGCCGACAGACCGTGCGGCGACAGGAAAAAGCGAGCCTGATGAGGAGTTCAAGCTCATGCGTAAATCCGGAGGCGCGCAGGCGCCCATGACGAGAATGACCGTCGGCATGATCGTAGTTCCGAGTATGGCTGTCGAGGATACGACCGCGCACAGCCCCGGTGCGGCGCCTACTGACGGTGGTCGCGAGGCGATGGCGGCAATTGGGCAGGTTATTCGCATCGTTTTCGGTGCGTTGGCCGCCTGGTCAGATAGTAACGGCAAATGATGCGGTGTGCCCCTGGGACGGGTGAAATGCCATGAACGTTCAAAATCACGCGATTCCGCCGCTGCACGACGTCGACATCCGGCTGTTGCGGATATTCAAATGCGTAGTCGAATGCGGCGGGTTGTCGGCGGCCGAATACACGCTGGGCATTGGACGGTCAGCAATCAGCAAGCACCTTTCGGATTTGGAGGCCCGCCTGACGGTGAGATTGTGCGAACGCGGCCGCTCCGGGTTTAGTATAACGTCCTATGGCGAGACCGTGTATCGCGCGACGATCGAACTTCTCGATGCGCTGGATTTGTTTCGCGCGCAGATTTCGACGGCGAAGGGCACGCTGACAGGCTCGATCGACATTTGCATCATGCACGGCGTTTATCTCGAAGACGGCAACCCATTGGCGCAGGCGCTCGGGAAGTTTGCGGATCGCCCCGGTTGCGTGACGCTGAATGTCAGGAGCGCAAGCTCGGAGGAGGCGGAGGAGGCGGTCGCAACGCGCCGTGCCAATGTCGCGGTGACCTGTTCCAATAGTGGGTTGGCAGGGCTCTCATATCGGCCGGTTGGAATGCATCGTTTTGCTCTTTATGCCGCCGCTCGACACACGCTCGCGCAGACGCCGGAGGAAGCGAAGGCGACGGACCTTGCGGACCTCGATGTCGTGGCACGTGCGTATCTTCGGCGGGAGCAACGGCTGCTGCGCGGTGGGCGGTCTACTGCGATTGCGAACGATCTGGAAGCAGGCCTCGAACTCATCTTGAGCGGTCGCTTCGTCGGTATTCTTCCCGAACATCTCGCAAAGCCGTGGGTAGCGACCGGCCAGTTGGTCAGGTTGTCAACGCCGGTTGTGCCTGACGAGGAAGCCACCTTTATCGTGTACCGCTCGAAATCGAGGAACCTGCCGGTGATACAGACGATCGCCGAGGACATCGTGAAGGCGTATACGAGAGCGAAGACCCACATTGGCGCCGCCGGTGGCAAATAGCGCGTCATTTGTTGCATATGACGGAAACAGATGTTTGCCTGCTCTACATCTCTCCGTCGCGGCTGATCTCTAGATGTAAAATCGAACGACAGCCGGAGGAAAACAGATGGAACTTCGAATTGCAGGCGTAGCATTGGCGCTCACACTATCGCTGTTCGGTGAGGCAAACGCTGCGACCATTAAAATCGGCAGCAAAAACTTTACTGAGCAATTTGTCGTAGCCGAAATCTACGCGCAGGCTCTCGAGAAGGCCGGCTTCACTGTGGAACGCCATCTCAACCTCGGAGCCACCGCGATCGCTCAAGCTGCCCTGGTGCATGGCGATATCGACCTGTACCCCGAATATACCGGCACTGCGATGGCCTCCGTTGTCAAAGGCGATTTGACGGGGTCGGCGGAGAAGATCTTTGGAGACGTGAAGGCCTTCTATGAAGCGAAATTTCAGCTGACTTGGCTGACACCCACGAATGTCAACAATGGTTACGCGATGATCGTGAAGCCGGATTTAGCGGAAAAGTTCAAGTTGAAGACTCTGTCTGATTTGAGCGCCGTGTCGAAGGAACTGGTTTTTGGTGCAGAGGCTGGCTATTCGAACCGCGCCGACGGACTGCCCGGTCTGAAAAAAGCCTACAACATCGAATTCAGGGAATTCAAAAATTTTGCGAGCCCGAATTTCCGATATACAGCGCTGCTGGCAGGCAATATCGACGTGTCGATCGGCTTCGGTACCGACTGGCAAATCGCCGATAAGCAACTGGTCGTTCTCGATGACGACAAGCATCTTTGGCCACCCTACTATCTCGCTCCCGTCGTTCGTCAGGATGTAATCGCGAAGAACCCGCAGCTTGCTGAGGTCCTGAACAAGGTCAGCCCGCTGCTGACGAGCGAAAATATGCGGGCGCTGAACGCGGAGGTCGATCGCGACAAAGAAGAACCGGCCGATGTCGCCAAGGAATTTCTTGTTAGGCTCGGTTTGTAGGTTCCGTCCGATCTGAAAGGGGAAGGCCGGCTTGAACTGGGCACCGAAGCACGTCGACGAGATTTTAATGGCCATCGGCCAACACCTTCTCCTCTCCGTGAGCTCGACGCTTGCGGCCCTTATCCTGGCGGTTCTGGTTGGCGCAATGACGGTCAGCCGCCCGCGACTGCACGCAGCCGTCATGGCGATTGCCAATCTGATCTATGTGATCCCGAGCCTGGCGATGTTCGCCATTCTTATTCCGCTCGTCGGCCTCGGTTTCAGGCCCGCGTTCATAAGCCTTTCCGCCTACGCCTTCCTGATCATCCTGCGCAATGTCGAGACGGGGTTCAGGAGCGCTCCAAGAGAGATTCTGGATGCGGCGGATGGCATGGGCTACAGTCGGCGCCAGCGCTTGTTGCGGGTCGAATTTCCGCTTGCCCTGCCCTTGATCATGTCAGGCTTTCGTCTGGCCCTGGTCACCTCGATCGGTGTGGCGACGATTGCCGCGTTCATCGGCGGCGGAGGGCTCGGAACGATCATCCTCATCGGAGTCAATCAAGAGCATATGGAGAAGATCCTCGTTGGCTCGCTGTTGACTGCGCTGATAGCTCTCGCCTGCGACATCGGTCTTTCGTTTGCTGAGCGCATGCTCTTGCCTTGGAGATAGGAAGTTGATGCAGCAATTGACCGATTGGATCGTTCAGCATGATCGCGAGTTTCTGACGGCGCTCGGCCGGCATGTGTCCATGTCGGTTCTCTCGCTGGCAATTGCTTTCCTGATCGGGTTAGCCCTCGCAGCGGCCGTTGTGGGCCGGCCGAAGATTGCGTTTGTTGTCATCAACGTCGCTTCGGGCCTGAGAACATTTCCGAGCCTGGCGGTGCTGGCCCTCACGGTACCGGTGATGGGAATTGGGGTGGTGCCCGCAATCATCGCGCTGACGGTCCTCGCCCTGCCGGCCATTCTCCTCAATGGCTATGTTGGCCTGCGGGACGCCGATCCGGACGCGGTCGATGCGGCAGTCGCGCTGGGTATGCGATGGCACCAAGTTATGAGGAAGGTCAGGTTGCCGCTGGCGGCCCCGGCGATCTTCGCTGGCGGCCAGACGGCTACCATTCAAGTGATCTCTGGCGCTACGCTTGCGCCCTTCATCGGTGCGGGCGGGCTCGGCGACTATATTGTCACGGGCATCGGCACGCTTGATGTGCCGACACTTCTCATTGGTGCGATTCCAATCGCGATACTGGCGCTCGGCGCCGAGCTGCTTCTCAGCAGTTTGGAGCGGAAGTATTTCGCCAGGGAGCATCTGCCGTGATCAGGCTGGAGCACGTCACAAAAAAATATGACCAGCGGGGGCGTCCTTCGGTCGACGATCTGACGCTCCACGTTGCGGAGGGAACGACCATGGCACTGATCGGGCCATCGGGGTCCGGAAAGACCACGGTTCTGCGCATGATCAACCGGCTGATTGAGCCGAGCAGCGGCGTTATCATCGTTGACGGCAAGGAGATCGCCAACGTGGATCCAGTGATCCTCCGGCGACATATCGGATACGTGATCCAGAACGTCGGATTGTTCCCCCACCTGACGGTCGACGAGAACATCGCGGCCGTGCCGCGCTTGCTTGGTTGGGACGAGGGGAAAATCCGGCAGCGCACGGAAGAACTTCTCCATCTCGTGGGGCTTGACGCAGCCCAGATCGCTAGACGTTACCCCAAACATTTGTCGGGGGGGCAACGACAGCGGATTGGCGTGGCGCGCGCGCTGGCGGCAGATCCGCCGATCCTTTTGATGGACGAACCTTTTGGGGCGATCGATCCGATCGCACGAGGCCGCATCCAGAATGAATTTAAAGAGATTCTCGCGCATGTTCGTAAGACCGTGGTGATCGTGACGCACGATATCGATGAGGCGTTGAAGCTCGGAGATACGATTGCCCTGATGCGTGATGGCCAGGTCATCCAGCACGATACTCCCAACGTGATACTTCAGCAGCCCGCCGACACGTTCGTGACGGATTTTATCGGAGCGGATCACGCGTTGCGTAGGCTGGAGCTCTTTACCGTCAGCGAGGTAATGATGCTGGGTGAAATCGGGAACGCGATCGCCACGATCAGTCGCGACGCAACCCTGCACCAGGCGCTTTCGAAGATGATTGCTTTGAAGATCGATCGGGTCATGGTGACAGATGCCTCTCACGTCGCTATCGGCACGATCACGCGCGACGCGATCCTCGCCATCTGAGCGTCGAGTTCAACCGCCATGGGCTGAGATGTGAAGCCATCCTCGCACGAGCCTTCTTGGCCTCCCTCAGTTTCAATCAAGCGTTTCGGACCCGGGTCAGCGCCAATTCCCCGGTGTCCACGACCGGCTAGGCTCGTAGCCCACCCGGAGGTGTTTTGATCTCCGTCGTACTCCCTGCTGAGACAATAAGGCTCCGCATGCAGCCTTATCGTTGCCAGGCATTTCATTGGGATCTGAATGGAGCGAACCGCGCAGCAACCGCGCGGATTCCATGTTTAGTACAGTTCGGACTACCAGCGGCCGAGATGCGCGCCGCCGTCTATGTTGAGTGTTTCGCCGGTGACCCGCGGGGCTTCAGTTAGAAACACCACTGCATCCACGATTTCTTCGGCCGTCGATATGCCATCAATCGGCGAAAGCGTCCTCAAGAACTGGACCGGATTGTCTTTCTGCAGTGGCGTGTCGACGATGCCCGGAGCCACTGTATTCACACGGATTTTTTCATTGGCATATTCCATCGCGAGGTTCTTAGACATCGCCTCGATGCCTCCCTTCGTTGCCATCGCCAAGGAGATGTTCAACCCGGCTATCGGGTGATGCACATAGGGGGTGGTGATGCTGACGATGCTGCCACCGGCGCCCTGACGGAGCATCTGGCGCACCACCTGCTGAGTCATATGGATGAAACCTTCGACGTTTGTCGCGGAAAGTCTCCTGTAGTCGTCGAGCGTGTAGTCCAGGAAGGGCTTGGTGAAGAAAATGCCAGCATTGTTGACAAGAGCATCGATGGAGTGGAAACGCTTGACAGCGGTGTCGACGACCTTGACCGACGTCGTCGGATCTACGATGTCGCCATCGACGAGAGCCAGACGCTCCGACTGCGCGATCTCTTTCGATTGACTGACCTGCCTAGATGTCGCGACGACATTATAGCCACGTGAATGAAAACCGTTGGCAAGAGCGGCGCCAATACCTTGTGAGGCGCCCGTGATAATAACCGTCTTATTCTTTTCCATCGTTTTGAATCCTGTCCGTTGAGCCGTTGGCCTTGGTTGAAGCACGGTGATGCGGCGCCAGAACTCGGACATGCGTAAGCAGTCCGCGCCTGATGTCTCTCACATCAATCTTGGGTTGAGCCTGGCGAAACTTGACACCTTGCGTCTTCTGTCAACGCCGGTTGCTGTTCGACAAGATGAATATGACAGATCCGGACAACGGCGATTAGATGGAAAAATATGGAAACTCTTTTGCATTCATGCAAAAATGAAGCGTGACCGATTTGAATGATATCGCGATCTTCGTTATGGTCGCGCAGATGGAGAGCTTCAGCCACGCGGCAGCTGCCTTGGGCATGCCGGTTTCGACCGTTAGCCGCCGCGTCAGCCGATTGGAAGAACGGCTGCAGACGGCACTAATACATCGGACGACCCGGAAACTCAGCCTGACGACGCAGGGGCGAGCTTACTTCACAGAGTGTAGCGGCCCCTTGGGTCACCTCCACGAGGCCGAGAGAGTTCTGGTTGAGACACAGCGGAAACCGGAAGGTTTGCTGAAGATCACGGTCCCCGTCGTGCTCGGGCATGAGGCTTTTTATGAATTCGTGTCATCATTTCTGTTTAGATACGAGGATATTCAAATTGATCTTGCGGTGACGAACGCGTTTCTCGATCTGGTCGCTGAAAATGTCGACGTCGCGATCCGCTTCGGTGAAATGATCGATTCAACGATCGTTTCGCAGCGCATCGGCACAAATGTTCGCTATTTGGTTGCTTCTCCCGACTATCTGCGGGGGAGGACTATCCCAATGAGACCGGAAGACTTGAGCCAGCATCGCTGCATTGTGCTGAACGGCCGCAATAACGAAGCCGAGTGGCATCTTGTCAGGGGCAAGAAAGAGGTGAAAGTGCAAGTCAGAGGCCCGGTCTCCGGACGCGATCTGCAGACACTGAGCGCCTTCACCTACAAAGGCCATGGCATTGGTTTTCTTCCGACCAATTATTGCGAAGAGCACATCAGGCGCGGCTCACTTGTTCGTTTGTTATCCGACTGGGCGTCGCCTGAGATCGCTGTTCAAGCTGTTTATCCAAGCCGTCGTTTCCTTCCGGCGAAAACGCAGATGTTCTTGGCTGCATTGAAGGCGTGGAAGAACCCGTTATGGTTGCCATTGCGATGAAAATCTAACGTTCCTATCTTCGGGGCAGCGTGCTGGTTCTTTGGTTTTTGACAATTAGACGGACTTTGCCTGGCGCATCGACGCAGCGATGGTCGGTGACGTCACCGGAAGGCTTCCTGCACAGCCGGGCTATGTATTCATCTGCGGCTTGAACAGTTTCGTCGAAGCTGCTGTGGACGGCGCGCTCGCCGCCGGCTTGGATACGACTTCAATCAAGACGGAACGGTACGGGGCTTAGGTTGGCGGTCATTTGGTCCACTCGGGGGACAGCCGACGAGACCCGTAGACGATGGCGCTCACCACGAGCCGGTCGTCAACCTTCGGAAGGCTATGCGGCAGCGGAGATGCCGCGATATTCATGCCATCTGGCGCCCACTCAGCGGAACGGGAGACGAGTTGCTATACTAATCAACCTCTTCGACAACGAGTTTCCTCCCATTGAACTGGAGGCTCTCGCCTGCTCTTAGGCCCTCAATCTCCGCGTAGATCGGCGCCTTAGTTGAAATTCCCATCACGTCGCGCCCATCGCAGGAGAATTTCCCCGTGGAGACGGCGATAACAAAATGATGACCGGAGAGCTTGATGAGCGCTCCCTCTTCGACCCTCGACTTGGGCCCGAAATCGATCATACCCAACTTGGCGATCTTGTCTGTGTGGTCGTGAACGGTGTCGTCTAGGGCCTCGGACAGATCGCTTGCCATCTTGGCTTGAGCCTGTTCGTCATTTTCGATGGGCTCGCTCCGGTCGAGCAGCGCGCTGGCGACATAGTCCAGGTATTTCTCCCTTGCGCTTTGGAGCGCGCTCGTTTCCAGCGATAGCATTGCTTCCCGAATAATGTGTTTGTCCATTTTCACCTCCTCGCGGCTGCCTTTCTGGCCCGCCAATATCCGTGACCTGGCGTCTTGTTACTATTCTTCGATTGATTCACGACCATGGGATTCTTTCGTTCGCTCAATCATTATCCGGCGTGTCGGCGTTTTGATAAGGTATGCGGGCAAGCCGAGAATCGCGGAGGATAGCGGTGACGAGCCAGACATATTGCTGCTCGGCGGTGTCGAAACCCAGGACGGAGAAGGACTGCGCAAAGGGGCAGGGAGGGAAGTCAGGAAAGCCGATCCGCAAAACGAAGCGGTCTGGATCTTTTTCGAACTCGCTCTTATAGACTTTCCGAAGTCCGTAGCGACTTGGCACATCCTCTTCACCTTTGAGAGTCTCTCGCGGCGCTGTCTTGAGGCGCGCGAAAAGCTCTTTTGAGCACTCCTGATCCAACAAGTCGAAAGGATCGATCAGAAGTCCCTTGTTGCGGGTGCTACGGTCGGAGATCGCATAGATATTTGTCCCGTCACCAGCGTCAGGATTGCTTCCGAATCGCACGGAAGCATCAACACATATGTCGCTAACTAGGACAGGCTCGTCCACGGAGAGGTCGTAGAGTTGCCGGTCCTTGATCCGGTACTCGCGGCTGTAGCCGCGTTTAACCAGTTCGGATACAGTGCCGACAACATCATCAGCCTCTAAGATCATCTCGACCTCCAAAATGCATTTTAGTTCGTTTGTTTTAAAATGCACGACAACGCGATTCATAGCAAGGTGCTGTTGGATCGGATCGCCGAAGATAGGGGGCCGCCATGGCACGTCACAGCGAAAATTTCCCTGGCTCGGCTTCACTTTCACGAAAACCATGTTCAACGACACGATGCGGGTCATCAAGGAGACACGCAAAGAGCTGTTTCACAGCAACCCGATCAAGGACCGCAAAAAGATCGTCGACGCCTGCGAGCGGATCCTGAATGGACTGCAGTTCCACCTCGGCGACTACGACCATGATGTTGGGATCGCGCAATACGTGCGCGTGCCGGCGACCGTCGCCGGGGCGCAGCGCCACGTCATTCCGGCGCGCTGACGGACGGGATGCGTTTCCGTCTTGGGCCTGAGGCCTAGCTCAAGGCGGGTGGATCCCTGTGGTTCAAGATGAAGTCAAACGACGCAGAGGAAATCTTAAGGCTGTGATTACAATGGCCTTTTTCGCGCAGTGCGGCACATAGGTTCATATCCGTTCAAGAGCACATTGGTCTTGCCCCTAGTTGGCATTTCTCACCGAGGAGCAGCGACGCTGTCTGCGCTTTCGATTTTATAAAATGGGAAGTAAACATACGCACACTGCCTCCGGAAAGAGGATCTTCATAGACGTCTGCGTGACGGCAAAAAGGCCGAGAAGTTCCAATGATTTTGAGTAGTGCGAAGGAAATATTCGACATCAAGCAAGGCGTGATGATCAGCAAGCGAAACCTCTTTGATGTAATCCAGTTCTCGAAAGTCGCTGAATCCCCCTACTACGATGGAACGGACTTCGTTATCGGCAACACGCCACAACAGGGGATAAACTGGATCAGGTCGGGAGAGAAAACCCGTGCGGTTATCATCAAAACCCGTCCTGGCTCATATGAGCACGATGGCTGCCGATTACAGCGACGGTCCAGCTGGTGAGTTCTCTTTCGAGGTTCATCCGGGTGATGAACTCGGCAAGCAAAACACTGTTCACCTTGTAGGCATCAGGATGGGTCCTGTATGCGTTCAGGAAATCAATGACCTTTGCTGCGGGAACGTCATTCCAGAGGCGACCTTTCCATCGTTGTGTACTGTCACCACGCTGTCGGACGGGGTCATTCTCGCCAGTCCCGAGCTGGCGCACCAGGCTGGCTGTCGCGTCCAGATTTCGTTGCAAGACGCCATTCTCGGAAAAAAGCGATACGGTTTCAGAAACTTGCCCACTGAACGACAGCATGAGGCTTCGCGCTGCCCGCATTTTGAGCCTCGATGTTACAAGCAGCACCGGGTGGGACTGGACCTTAAGCCCGTAGTCCCGCGGTGTCGAACCTGCTGCTGCCATCAGATCGAACTCCTCCCGCAACTCTTCCGCCGCGTCCGCAATGTGTCCGAACCAGTCAGCAAGTTCATCGGTCGTATACAGTCGGCACAGGTCGATATAGCCCGGCCGATACCCGAACCATCTGCCCATCTGCATAAGAGTGTCATACATCTTGGAGGTGCGCAGAAAGTAACTTGTGCAAAGGCCTTCAAGAGTGAGACCTCGGGACAACTTGTCTCCACCGATCGCGATTACCTTCAGACCTTGACCCTGCTGATCGGCATAATCCAGCGCGTCCTTCGCTGTCCCGTTGATCATTCTGACGTCGACGTCGGCGATGATCCGGGTGACCATCTCCAGTACCTCGGACCATTCGGGGAGGCTGGCGTCGTCCGCGAAAACCGGAAATTCTGACTGTGCTGTGGCGCTTGTCGGCACGAAGTCCGAGAGCCAGAGTTTCTCAAGGCGACCAACAGCCGTTTCGTGGCCGATCCGACGGACAAGACGCTGCTTCAGCTTGGAAACGTAGTTTTCGACCTTTTCGTGGACGTGTTTCTGGACAGAAGTAAATCGCGTCACATGGACAAGCATCGAGGAATGGGCATCGCCCTGACCCCTCAGATCACGGACGGCACAGGCAATGAGGAACGAGTCAATTGCCTGTTCAAGTGTCAACGGCAGGCCACTTTCGCGGTCTGTCAGGGGCACGTAGCCATTCTTGTGTGTGTGCGGCATCCAGCCGCCCTTGCCGTCTTCGCCGGTGTGATCTGCAACGGGCCGGAACAGGGGCAGCCCTGCTGTCCGCCCCGACGTCGACTGCAAGCCGAAGATCTGTGCCGGGCCGACATAACTCGAAGGTGCCGCCAGGTTTACGATGAAGGCCGACGGGAAAAGATCTGGGCCTTCCTCTTTGGTTTGTCCTCTTTCGTGAATAAAAATGTTTGCGAACGGCGTCGCGGTGTATCCGACATACGCCGAGCGCGTGAACGTATGCAGGATCTTGCGGGTAAGACTGTTGATGGCGGTCGGCTGGTGCTCCTCGTCGGGCGCTCCGTCTTCCCCGAATACCTGCTCTCCCGTATCGACCGAAGCGTGATCGGCTTCGTCATCGATCAGGAGGAGTGGCAGCCGTTGCACAATCCTGCGTCCGTTCTCATCCTGTCCATCTGCGACGTGATGCCGAATCCAGCCGAGCAGGCGCTCCAGAACCGTCTTGTTTTTCTTGATGACGAACAACCAGGGGCGCTGTTCGGGCGTGATCCCGAGGGTATTGGCCCGCGCGGTGCTGAAGTCGCCGTTATTGGTCCGGTTGGTAACGTAGTTGGGACGGATGGATGGATCCCGGTCGATAAGGCCAACGCCGATCTCACGGATATCATCGGCGATCGGTCGGGTTTCATAACCGAGAAAACCTTCATCGAGGCGCATCTGGGTCTGGGATCTGAGATTGTTGTGGAGGCCGGCGAGTACGATAATGATCTTGTAGCCTGCGTCGGCCGCCTTGCAGACACCGGAGTATCACCTCTACTATTCCTCAAACGCCGTCACCGAGCTGATGCAGCCTGGCGACATGCTGTTTCTGGCTTTGCAACAAGATGGCTCGATCCTCGTCGTTGTAACGCCCTCTGCTACAATCCAGAACCAGCTCATCTGGTTATTTGCGCTGGAGGAGCAGCCTGAATTCGCCTTCACATTCCAGGAGATCGATGGCGCACATAACGCCGAACTCGATTTTGCAGCGCGCTATATTCTTGATGAGCTGGGGATCGAGCCGGAGGAGCCTGAAGCCGATCGGCTCGATAGCCTCATCGAACGCTTCGGTCTCGACTTCCCGAAAACACGCGTGTTTTCGGAGCTTGCGCGGACATCGATGCCGGAGGTTTCGGCTGCAGATAATCCGGACCTCGCGCTGATCTCATGGATGGATCGCGAGGAGCAGCTTTTCAAAAGGTTGGAACGGCGTATCGTCGCCGCACGTATTGGCAGCGGCTTTGGTGCGGCTGGCGACGCTGACGTTGAAGGATTTCTGGCGTTTTCGTTGAGCGTACAGAACCGACGAAAGGCGCGGGCGGGACAGGCCCTCGAAAATCATCTTGAGGCAGTTTTTGCCGCCCAGCAGATTCGATACGTTCGGGGCGCGGAGACAGAAAACCGGAACAAGCCCGATTTTCTGTTCCCGGGGCAGAATGAGTATCGTGATCCGCTTTATCCGGACGCACGGCTGACCATGCTCGGTGCCAAGTCGACGCTGAAAGATCGCTGGCGCCAGGTTCTGTCGGAGGCTCTCCGGATCCGGGAAAAACACCTTCTTACCCTTGAGCCCGGGATATCAGAAAACCAGACTGACGAGATGCAGGCCAAGAAGCTACAGCTCGTCGTGCCGAAGCGGTTGCATAATACCTATCGACTGACGCAGCAGGCGTGGCTGATGGATGTTGCCGACTTTATCTCTGTGGTGCGATCTCGTCAGGAGACCTGATCAACTCTTCCAAGAGCTGGGCTTGGGAACGTCTAATCCACATAACAGGCCTCCGGCAGCTGTTCGCTCAAGCCTAAACCTTCTTCCGCCGGGTTGTCCCGGACTAATCGTCGCCGGAACTGCTGGCTTGGTGGCCTCCGCTTTGCGGTGGCGTGGCAGGCCACTGGGTGACTGTGGTCGTGAACGCTATAAGCTCTTGCGGTTTATAATATTTCGATGACCCCCTGATTTTGGGGGTTGCGATTTTGGGGGCGGGGCATTCTAGGATGGGTTGTGTTTTGATTACGTTCTGATTCGCATTCGAGGGGGCTCATGCGAGATAGTCGGGTAAGGTTTGCGGCTTTGGCCGCCACGGTATCGCTTTGCGTTTTGTCGGGTGGGGTGACGGGAGCAGTGCTGCTGGATGGGATGTTCGGCGGTGTTGCGTTTGCCGGCGAACAGGGGCCGGCGGGCGGCGGCTTCGGCAGTGGCGGGAGTGGCTTCGGCAACGGTGGTCTCGGCGGGAGTTCCGTGGAGGCGG
>NZ_JBEAAL010000042.1:0-28591 GCF_040066075.1 Neorhizobium phenanthreniclasticum | reverse complement strand
CCTTGGACGGATTGACCATCCCAAGTGAGATCACCGGACCGGTGCCGCCAAAATCGTGCTCAAGCAGGTATCGGTAAAGGCCGCATTCCGAGAAGACGACGCGGCGTTTCATGAGAAGGTCGCTCATTCTGCCGATCCCTCCGTCATAGCAAGCATAAGGAACGAACTATAGACTGGGGGATTGAGTGATCGTCGCGATCCGCGACAAGGAGCGCGCAAATGCCGAACACTGCAAAAGATGACGAAAAGGCGAAACCGAAGCCTGAGCAACAGCCGTATCAAAATCCCGGCAAGGACAAGAACCACCCAGGTGACGACGCGGCCGTTGATGCATCGACTGAGCCCCAAGAGGGGAAACCAGCGAAACGCTGATTGAAGTCTCGGCTGGGTAAGGCCCCGCCCGGAGGAAATGTCCAGACTATGGAAAAAGGGAATCATTGCTGGTCCTCGCGATAGAGCGGCCTGTATGGCAGGGACAGTTTCGGCCGCCGATAGGCTGCTTTTTCTGATTTGGGGAAGCCGGCGCCGCGGATTGGGTTGGCGTGAGAAGTCTTGATGTTACCCGCCTTGTCCTGCTGGCGAACCGTCTTCGCGGCGGTCGGGATGTCGTGCTTGGCAGTCTTGATCTTGTGGCACTTGATGCAAACTGCGGCGCAGTTCTCGAGGCTGTTGTCCTTGGATTTTGCATCGAGGATGTCGGCTAAGGGCATCGCCAGTGCCGCTCCCGTTCCCCGCGCGGGACAGATGGCGCCGAACAGATGCGCACTTTCATAGCGCTGGTCAGCGGGTTGAATAGGACGCGTGCCGCGGCGGCCCATGCGACCACTACTATAGCGAATATCAACCAGTTAGGTGGGAGATGCACCCTGTTGGCTTCCGAGGGGAGTAATTGGAGGGGGAGTGACACGGGATTTCCGCGATCACTGGCTCACAAATCGCGTAAGGGAGATTTCCGCGAACCAATCCAGTTCGCGAGCATTGTATTGGATCGTACGATTGGAAAAAGAGAGAGGATTTAGCCCGTAGCAGGTCGAGAAGCTTTCGCCAGGCGCAACGATCTTATTGCTCCGATGATAAGCCCTGTAGATTGTCGAGCTATGTCCGCTCTGCCTGGCAATGAGGCTGAAGGATATCTCCTGCAAAGCTCTATCTGTATTGTTTGTGAACGTGACGGCGACCGGAGTGCTTGGGTCCGGGCATCGCTGTGGGTCGGGGCCGGCCACGATTGAGACGGGTCGGTTCGATTGTACCTGATGGTCTCCCCGCTCAGCGGTGAAAAACAGCCCGACATAAATGGCTGCGAGTATGCCGAGTACGACGGCCCCGGCCTTGCGGGAAAACCAGAACGTCGTGATGACGGCCACAGCGCCAATTATCCAAGCCATAGCAATTCCGCTGTTTTTCCATAGGGCGCCGCCATGACCTCTAGGTATGGTTTTCGCGGGTCAATCGCAATGCTGGAAAAGAAAAGCTCGCCGAAGCGACCGGAGGGGCGGGTAATTGGAAGGGGGGATGTCAGTCGGAACAAAGCATCGAAGACATCGGTTCTGCTTCAACAACAAAAAGGATGAGACCGATGCGCGTTTTGCCTTTTGCTGCTCTGATAGCGGCATCATTGCTTTCCTCCGGAGCGTTCGCGTCCGAAGAGGATTTTCTCAAGTCGATCGAGGGACAGTGGACCGGTGGCGGAAAGGTCCTGACGAAGCTCGGCGGGGACAACGTCAACGTCTCCTGCCGCATGCAGTCCGCAGCGGAAGCGGAGAGCTTTTCCATGGACGGCAGTTGCCGAGCCATGGTCGTTGTGACACGCACGTTCAAGGCGAAGGTGAAGGCGGGCGGTGGATCGTATTCAGGAACGTATGTCGGCGTCTCGGGTAAGCCGTCTTCCCTGGCGGGGAGCCGAGCCGGCGATACGATCGATCTTGATGTGACCTGGGCGAACGAGATCTACGGTGACCGGGCCGCAAGGATGACGATCGAGAAAGTCGGCGCCGACAGGCTTCGCATCCGGACGATCGATAAGGACCTGTCATCGGGGAGGTCGATTGTCACCACCGAGCTTGATCTGCGGCGGAGCTGAGGAAGAAAAGCCCCGCCGAGTGGAGCTCAAGCGGGGCTTCCGGATCGCTGCGGTTCATCAACGGGGATCTGCGGAGAGATCACTTCGCCACGCGCGTATCCTGAATGTCGAACTGCAGAAGAGGGGCTATGTTCCGGTCTGGCGTGGTATGTCGTCGGTGGTGGCAGAGCCTCGTGCGCTTGTGCCAGTGGTCTCAAGCCACGCAGCAAGGCCAGCCGGCACTTCCTCGTTGCCAGCCTCCATTGCCTCGATCCATGACAGCTCACATTGCAGCGCCGACGCAATGTTGATCGGCGTCCAGCGAATGTGCAGCAGGCACTCTGAAAAGCGGGCAGGGGTCATACGTGCAACCTGCCATCGTCGCCGGAATAGTCAAGGCGTGTCCCATATAGGCAGGCGACCTGTGGATGTTATGTAAATAGACGGGCCGAAAGGATCTCCTTTTCACCACTATTCCAGCTTCCGCTTCAGCCCTTGCAACAGCGCTTCCACCTCCGCATTGGCGCCGGCCGCCAGCATGAGATTGTCCGCGACCTCGATGATGGACGCCAGCACTTCCTTATCATCCCAGCCCACCTTGACCGCGCTTTCTATGAGATCCTGCAATGGCAGTTCGACCGCCATCTGGCAGAATAGGTGGCGGTTTTCGTTTCCCGGAGAAACGGCTGGGGGAGGGATCTCTATCATCCGATAGATGATAGGGCGAGAACGCCGAGAGAACAGGCATTTGCAAAACGCGAGGGATCAACTGCAAAACATGCTCTTGCTTTTTTCGCCTAAGACGTTGAAAAAGCGGCGGCGCGGACGTGGCGAAACTGGTAGACGCAAGGGACTTAAAATCCCTCGACTTCGGTCATACGGGTTCGATCCCCGTCGTCCGCACCACGTTCATCGCGGTTTCTGTTAGAATTCCTTTTGATGAACCTCGTCAGGGAAAAATGCCTTGGGTTTTACCTTTGCCATCGGCGATATCCACGGCTGCCTGCGGGAGCTTGTGGACATGCTCGGCCACGTGGAGGAGCAGGAGGCTTCGGGCCACGTCGTGTTTGTCGGCGACTACATCGACCGTGGTCCGCACAGCCGGGGCGTGCTCGATCTCCTCATGGCAGGCCCCCGCAAGGAAGGCTGGCGCTGGACGACCCTCAAGGGCAATCATGAGGACATGATGGTCCGCGCCTGCCGGTATGGCGGTCGGCAGATGGCAATCTGGGTTGAAAACGGGGGTTATCAAACGCTGGCCTCCTTTGGCGGCACCGTGCCGGATGGCGTGGTAAAATGGTGCGCGGCCCTGCCGGCGATCCATGTCGATGATCACCGCATTTTCGTGCATGCGGGCGTCGATGAAACCCTGCCGCTTGACCGGCAGCGGGAGCATGATCTGCTCTGGAAACGGTTTCCCGAGGACTATACGGCGGATTTCTGGGGAAGGCATGTCTGCCACGGCCATACGCCCTTTTCCGGCAATCCGAGGACGGTCGGCAACCGCACCAATATCGACAGCGGTTGCGTCTTCGGCGGCGCGCTTTCCTGCGCGGTCTTCGATGACGACCGGCCCGGCGGCCCGGTCCGTTTCCTGCGCGTTCCGGCCTAATGCCGCCAGAAGACCGGCGTCAGCAGCACGAGCACGGTCAGGACTTCGAGACGCCCGAGCAGCATCATCAGGGAAAGGAGACAGAGGGCAGGATCGCTGATCGTGGAAAAATTGCCGGCCGGGCCGATGATCGGGCCGATGCCGGGGCCGACATTCGAGAGCGCGGTAATGACCGACGAGGTGGCTGTCAGGATATCGTAGCCGAACAGCGTCATGCCGATGCTGCCGACCACCCACAGGAAGATGTAGAGGCTGACGAACAGGAAGACGCCGCGCTGGGTCTCGGCATCCACCGTCACGCGGCCATAGCGCACGGTGTACATCGCGTTCGGATAGACGAGACGGCTGAGCCCGGCGCGGACGACATTGAATATTACCACGAAACGATAGGCCTTTATGCCGCCGGCCGTCGAACCGGAGCAGCCGCCGGCGAAGGTCGCGAAGAAGGCGAGCAGCACGGCGAACGGTCCCCATTGCGTGTAATCGTCGCTCGCAAAGCCGCCTGTCGAAACGATCGACGTCATGTTGAAGAATGCGTGAATGAGTGCATTGCTCATCTCCACGCCGTTCCTCAGGTGCTGATAGACGGCAAGAGCGATCGAGATGCCGCAAAGATAGCCCAGGAAGACGAGGATCTGCGGATCGCGCGCGGCATCAAGCCGGTTCCTGACCGCAAGCAGGATGAGCACCGAAAAAGGCAGGCTGCAAATTGCAAGGAAGATCGCGCCGATCACCAGGATCGTGTTGCTGTCGAAAAAGGCGAACGAGGCGTCATGGGTCGAGAAGCCGGCCGTCGCGATCGTGGTCATGGCGTGGTTGACCGCGTCGAAATGGCTCATTCCGGCAAGGTCGTAGGCGATCGCGCAGGCGATGGTGAGAGCCACATAGACGGCAAGGAAGGCGCGGGTGAAACTCGCTAGGCGCGCGAAAGGCTTGTCGGTTTCCGACGATTCGAGCTTGAAGATCGACATGCCGCCGACTTTCAGGAAGGGCAGCACGAAAAGGCCGAGTGCCACGATGCCGATGCCGCCGAGCCAGCAGAGCAGAGAGCGCCAGAGCAGGATGCCCGGCGGCAGGTCGTCAAGCCCGACGATCACCGTCGAGCCCGTGGTGGTGATTCCCGATATCGATTCGAACAGCGCCTGCGCGAAGGAGAGGTTGTATTCGGCGAGAAAAAGCGGGATTGCGCCGACAATCGAGAATACCAGCCACAGGACGTTGACCAGCAGAAAGCCGAAGCGCTTGTTGAAGACCGGCGGAGGGCCGCGCGTCGCCAGCGCTGCCGCCGCGCAAAAGCCGCCCACCATGACACCGGACATGGCAAAGACCTGCCAGTCGTCGTGGCCGTTGTAAAGGTCGACAATCGCCGGCAGGAACATCGCGACGGAAAGATAGAGGCCGCAGAGCGCCGAGATATAGATAGTGGACCGGAGAAGACTGGCGTTCAAGAATAGGTTGTCCCAGGTTGGCGGCAACAGAAAGAAGCTTTGTCTGGACCGAGTGCTTATGGCATAGCGGGACCGATTTGAGATTTCAATGGACGGTTTATCGTGACGAAGGCAGGTGTGGACGACGCGAGAACTGCAATGCGGGCGATTTTTCCCGAAACGCCGCTGCAGTTGAATGAGCATTTGAGCCGGCGTTATGGCGCCGAGATCTGGCTGAAACGCGAGGATCTGTCTCCCGTCCGCTCCTACAAAATTCGCGGCGCGTTCAATTTTTTCCGCAAGGCGATCACCGCCAGCGCGCAAGGCAAGACATTCGTCTGCGCTTCGGCCGGCAACCATGCCCAGGGTTTTGCCTTCGTCTGCCGCTATTTCGAGGTGCCGGGCGTGGTCTTCATGCCGGTGACGACACCGCAGCAGAAGATCGACAAGACGCGCATGTTCGGCGGCGAGTTCATCACCATAAGGCTGATCGGCGACATCTTCGATCAGTGCTATGCGGCCGCCCGCGCTCATGTGGAGGAGATCGGCGGCGTCATGGTGCCGCCCTTCGACGATCCCGACATCATCGAGGGCCAGGCGACGGTGGCGGCCGAAATCGTCGGGCAACTGCCCGCGGGTGTCCGGCCTGATCTCGTCATCATGCCCGTTGGCGGTGGCGGACTCTCTTCAGGCATGACCGGTTACCTCGACGGTGTGGTGGCGCGGGAGAACTTCGTCTTCACCGAACCCGCAGGCGCGCCCAGCCTGAAGAAAAGCCTGGAAGCCGGTGAGCCAATCACCCTGGCAAAGCTGGACAATTTCGTCGACGGCGCGGCGGTGGCGCGTATCGGCGACCTGAATTTCGAGGCGCTGAAGCACTTTTCGCCGGACCAGGTCCTCCTTTTGGCCGAGAACGCCATCTGCGTGACGATCATCGATATGCTGAATGTCGAGGGCGTCGTGCTGGAGCCGGCCGGCGCCCTGTCGATCACGGCGCTTCAGGCGCTTGGGCCCGAAAGGCTGGCCGGCAAGACGGTCGTCTGCGTCGTCTCGGGCGGCAATTTCGATTTCGAGCGCCTGCCGGATGTCAAAGAGCGCGCGATGCGCCATTCCGGCGTCAAGAAATATTTCATCCTGCGGCTCGCCCAGCGCCCCGGCGCGCTTCGCGACTTCCTGAACCTGCTCGGCCCCGAAGACGATATCGCCCGCTTCGAATACCTCAAGAAATCCGCCCGCAATTTCGGTTCCATCCTGATCGGTATCGAGACGAGGCGGCCGGAGAATTTCGCCGCGCTGATCGAGCGATTCGAGGCGGCCGGCATGGGCTATCAGGACATTACCGAGAACGACATCCTCGCGAGCCTGATCATCTGACGCCGAGCGTCTTCTTCAGCCAGGCGGTGATTTTGTCGGCGAGCGGCCCGGTCGTTGCCGGTGAAATGATGTCGCCGGCGATGACGTGATTCATCGGATCGCCGGTCGTGCCGACATCGACGATCTCGTGCGGCCCGCCCCAGCGGCCGGCGATCGCGCGCACCTTGTCCGGCCGGACGATCTGATCGCGCGCCGAATAGAGGAAAAGGGCCGGCGTCCCGATCCGCTCGATCGGGCTTTCCACGGAGAGCTTCACCAGCCCCGCCATGGGCAGGAGCGCCACCGTCGGATATTCCGTGGTCCAGTTTGCCGCGTGGCGTTCGTTATAGGGCGTGAAGCTGCGGGTGGAGCCGAGCAGCAGCCGGGAGAGTTGCGGTGCGACCGGCGTCGCCAGCAGGAAGGCGCCAAAACTGTTGATGCCGTAGTTGGGTGAAAGAAAAACGGCTGCGGAGACGCGGGAGGCGATCTGCGGATCGGCGAGCGCGAGCGTCGCAAGCGAGGCGCCGGTCGAGGTGGCCATGACGATCACCCTGTCGCCCAGCGCCTCGCCGATCGCGAGCGCTTCGGAAAAGTCGGCCATCCAGTCTTCCAGCGTCGCTTCGCCCATGGCCTGGGCGGTGCGTCCATGACCGGCAAGCCTTGCGAAATAGAGATTGGCACCGAGAGCGGACGCGACGCGGTCGGGCAGGGGCCGCACCTCTTCGGCCGATGCCGAAAAGCCATGGATATAGATGATCGCGAAGGGCGTCCTGGCCTTCGTCGCCGGATCAGCCCAGACGATATGTCTGGCAGCACCCGGCCGAATGTCGGAAAAGCGGCCTTCGGCTGTCGCGAGATAGGCATCCATGTCGGTGCCGAGGCGGGCTTTGTCGAAAGCGGGAAAACCGCCGGCAGGCAGGCGTGGTCCGGCCATCAGCATTACTCCGAAGGCGGTGATGAGGACCATCGTGACCATGATGATCGCCCGCCATGACAGAAAACTTTTCCGCATCCGGCACTCCCTCCGAACAGGAGGGATGATAGGCAGGCTCCATGACGGCGAAAAGTCTATTTCGCGCAGATGACCGGTTTGGCGGGCAGGGCGCAGAAGCCGCGTCGATCGACCTCGGGGCGCGTCTTCTCGATGACGTTCGTCCAGACGAGGCCGGGAAAGCCGTCCGGCACCCCGTTCCAGGCCTCCCGGTCGTCGATGCCGGAACTGCCGGAATCGCCGGCCTCGAACGGTCCGATCAGGATGACGTCCGAGCCGGCGGCCTGCATGCGGTTGTAGAAACGCTCCGGCCAGCCCCACATCAGGAAGGCGAGATTGACCGGCACCGGCACCAGGCCATTGCGGCAGGCTTCCGGCACGTGGCCGCTCCAGCCAAGCGCCAGGTAATTGACGAGGCAGGATTTTGCCGAGCGGCCGGAATAGCCGTGCAGACCGGTCACGAGCGCCATGCTGGTCTCGGTCGGCTCGTTGCCGCCATAGACCCCGAAGGTCGCCTGCCGGAAGGCGGGCTCCGTATCGAGGAGGGCGGCGAGTGCTTCACCTTCCTCCTTGCGGCGGCTCTTGAAGTTGATGAGGAAACGGCCCTCCGGCAGCGCCTCGAAAACCTCCGGCAATGCGGGCATCAGGCCGGCCCCCTTGCCGCGGAAGGGAAAGGTCCTGCCGCCATCGGAGGTATATCCGTAGCCGATGTCGAGCGTCTTCAGGACGGCCATCGGTGTCTGTTCGGTGACGCCCTTGCCGTCGGTGCGGCAGTCGAGCGTCCAGTCGTGGAAGACCGCGAACTGCTTGTCGGGCGTGAGGTGCACGTCGAGTTCCACCACGTCGGCACCGGCGTCGAAGGCGGCCTTCATGCCGGCGACGGTATTTTCCAGAAAGTCATGTGTCGGCGGCAGCATGAGGCTTGCCGTACACGTGTCGTTGCGGACATTGGTCGCATCGAAGAGCTGGTGCTGGCCGCGATGGGCGATGATCCGGAGCGGCTTACCTTCGGGAAATTGCGAAAACAGCGACGTATTGCCGAGCCAGAGCGCAGCGGCGATCGCGATCGGCACCGTGGCGGCTATTTTCCATCTCATGCGGGGCTCACTCCGAATCGGATTTGGGACAGGAATCTTGGTCCGGCTCGATTGCGACTTTTCCGAGATAACCGCTTCCGGGCGGTTGCGGAATATGCTAGGCAGCCGCCATGGTTTCGTTTCTGTCCAGTATCCTTTCGATCTTCTCCGGCGGCAGCAAATCCGCCGATCCGGCCGGCAATTCCGTGGAGCCGGTCGAGCATGGCGGCTGCCTGATCTATCCGGCACCTCTTCGAGAGGGCTCGCAGTTCCGGTTGGCAGGCCGTATCGAGAAGGAAGTGAACGGCGATGTGCTGGTGCGGGAGTTCGTCCGTGCCGACGTCTTCACTTCGATGGACGATGCCGTGGAATACACGATCAAGAAGGCGCAGCAGATCATCGATCAGAACGGTTCATCGCTGTTTGCCGACGGAGAAAAGTCGCGCTCCGCCTGACCCGGCGTCTCAGGCAATTGCGGCAATCACTCAAAATTAAACGATCGGCGATAGTTTGGACAATCTGTTGATATGCCCTTTCCATGCGCGCGATATCGGTCGGGCGATCGCCATCCAGCTCCGCAACATCCCGAAGAAATTACCCTAGATCAAAGATAATCCCGCTTTCGAGGCTGAACCGGTTCGGCCGTTATTGCAACATGGCGTATAAACGCCATAATTCCATAGATTCGAGCTTCCAAAAAGGAAGCTGTTACAGAGGCTTGGGCCCTCTGCAAAGCTGAAAGCAGATCGATGCAATGGTTCAACCTCGGACTGTTTCTGCTGGAAGCCGTCATCTATTTTACCGTCATGACGACCTTCCTGCATTTCCGGCGGCAGCTTGGCCTTGGTGTCTTTCTGGCAGCACTGGGCGTCATGCATTTCATGGAGACCTATCTCGCTGCGGTCTTCTACATCGAGCTTCCCCTCGGCACCGTCTCTCCCGGCTCTTCGGTCTTCTTCGCCGGCAAGCTGATGATGATCCTGCTGCTTTACCTGAAGGAGGATGCGGCGACCGTCCGCCAGCCGATCTACGGGCTTTTCCTCGGTAATCTGCTGACGGTCGGCATCGCCCAGCTCCTGCAGTTTCACGAGGTCGTTGCGCTGCCGGGCGGCCGCAGCGCGGACATGGGCTTCCTGGACGAGATGGGTTGGCTGATGGTCTGGGGAACCGCGCTGCTCTATATCGACGCGATCGGCATCATTCTGCTTTACGAGCGGCTCGGGCGATTCTTCCGCAACCACGTGGTGCTGCGGTTCGCGTTAAGTGGTGCCGCTCTGTTGACCTTCGACCAGGTCGGCTTCTATGCGGCGCTCAATCTTCTCTTCGACGCGCCGCCTTCGGTATTCCTGGGCGGCTGGTGGGCGAAGCTCCTGGCGGTCGCGCTCTATTCGCTCCTCTTTGCGGCCTATCTGAAGATCGAACAGATACCACGGTTTGCAAGATCGGCCCGCGAGATCACCGACATCTTCCACGCTCTCACCTTTCGCGAACGCTATCAGGCTCTTCTTGCCCAAAGCGGCGTCGATGGATTGACCGGAGTCTTCAACCGCAGCCGCCTGGATGCGGAAGTGCCAAAGATGATCCGGAGCTGTCTTGATCGGGGAGGAGAGCTGAGCCTTGTGATGATCGACGTCGACCGTTTCAAGGAAGTCAACGACCGCTTCGGCCATCTGAAGGGCGACGAGATCCTGAAAGACGTCGTTGCCCGGCTCCGGATAAGTTCGAGACCCAGCGACCATCTTTCCCGATTCGGCGGCGAGGAATTCGTGCTGATCCTGCCTGGTATGGATCACGAAGACGCACTGGCATTTGCTGACCGTCTGCGGATCGAGATTTGCCGCTCCGTCATGCGGCCGGACGGCCAGTGTGTGACTGTCTCGATTGGCGTCGCCACCGCGCCGGAAGATGGCCACGTACAGGATGCGCTCCTCGGATGCGCGGACGAACGCCTCTATCGGGCAAAGAAAGACGGCCGGGACAATGTCCACGGCCGTTTTGGCAGGCTCGCTTCGTCAGAGGCAGGGGCGGGGGCTTAGGCCGCGAGAGCAAGCTGCCGGTTGCGCTGCTGGGCAGCGGCGATGGCCTTCTCGGCGGCTTCCGGGCCGAAGGCAAGGCCTTCGACATAGATGACTTCCACATCCGTCATGCCCATGAAGCCGAGCACCGTGGTGAGATAGGGCACGGCATGGTTCATTCCGCTTGCGGGACCTTCGGAATAGACGCCGCCGGATGCCAGCACGACATAGACCTTCTTGCCGGTGGCAAGGCCGATCGGGCCGTTTTCCGTGTAACGGAAAGTCTGGCCGGCACGGGCAACGTTGTCGATCCAGCTCTTCAGCGTGGAGTAGATGTTGAAGTTGATGAGACCCGTTCCGATGACCACCGTATCCGCGGCCATCAGTTCCGCCACCAGCTTGTCGGAATAGTCGGCTGCTGCGGCTTCTTCCGGCGTGCGGTCGGCGGGAGCCTTGCGGATGGCGGACGTCGTCACGCTGTCGAGATGTGGGATCGGGTTGGCGCCGAGATCGCGATGGACGATCGAGGTCCCGTTGTCGCGTGCGCTCAGCTCGTTTGCGAGATCCTGGGCGACCTTGCTGGACAGCGATTCATCGCCACGCGGGCTCGACGTGACAAGAAGAATGGAGGACATGTGTTTCTTCCTTATCTGGAGATTTGAGTTCGCGACGGGTGGGAGGTCCCGTCTGCTTCGTGCTGGAAGATAGGGATGGACTGCCATCGATTAAACTGAGATAATATCGAAGCTATCTATCTATAAAATGGATGACGACCTATGGATGCAAATCCAACCCTAGACCAGTTGCAGGTGTTTCTGGCGGTCGCCGAAACGGGCAGTTTCTCGGCTGCCTCGCGGGCTCTGAATCGGGCGCAGTCGGTGGTGAGCTATACGATCGGCAATCTCGAAGCCCAGCTTGAGATGACGCTGTTCGAGCGCAGCGGCGCGCGCCAGCCGAAGCTGACGGAAGCGGGCAAGGCGATGCTCACCGATGCGCGCCGGATCGTCGCCGACCTGCAGGTGATGCGCGCCCGCGCGAAAAGCATCAAGCAAGGGCTCGAAGCCGAGATTTCACTGGCAATCAGCGTCATGGTGCCCACCGAGGCTCTTGTGACGGAACTGCGGAAATTTCGCGAAAATTTTCCGAGTGTGGCGCTGAACCTCAATGTCGGCGAACTCGGCATGGTGATGGATATGGTGATCAACGGTCGCGCCGATATCGGCTTGGGGGGCGCGCTCTTGAAGCAGGATGATACCCTCATTGCCGAAAAGATCGGCTATTCCTTCATGATCCCCGTCGCCGCGCCCGATCATCCCCTCACCAGGCTTGATCGGCCGCTGACCCTTGCCGATGTGCGGGAAGAGGTCCAGATGGTCGTGACCGATCAATCCGGCATCACCAAGGGGCGCGACTTCAACGTGCTCTCCTACAAGACCTGGCGGGTGAGCGACATCGCCACCAAGTACCAGCTGATCAAGGGCGGGCTGGGCTGGGGCGGTTTGCCGGCTTCCGTCGCCGGCCGCGACATCATGGAGCGCAAGCTGGTCGCACTGAAGCTCGACGCATACGAGCAGGGTGAATATCCGCTTTATGCCATACGAAGGACATCCAATCCGCCGGGGCCGGCCGGTCAATGGCTGATCGAGGCGTTTCAGCGACGGCTCTCCGCTTGCCCCACCCATGGGGAGTTCCAGGAGATGTTGGGACTCGAAGCTCCGCACGGCATGCCGGCTGCCGCCGAATGACTGCACGCGACCGAGTTGACCCTATCCCGGCCTCTGCTATAACGGCGCCACGGTCTGCAGTTCACCGAGGCGTCGCCGTCCCGAGAGGGAAGCTAAACCTGCTACAGTCAAGATGATCAGCACTTATCCCGTGCCGAAGTCGACAAGACGGCGACCAACGACAATCCAGATGGAACGGCGCATTTGAGGATAGGTTATGTCCAGATCCATCTTTCCCATGGAGATCGCCGACCTTTCGGCTTTCGCCAAGTCCGTCCGTGAACAGATCGACAGGCTCGGCCACAAGCCGAGCCATGTGGAGACGCTCAATCTCCTGAGCCGTGCCGCGGGCTTCCGCAACTACCAGCATTTCCGTTCCGTTTCGAAGACCTCGGACGTGCTTGACAGCTGGAATATTGCCGCGGCGCCGGAACCGGGGCCCGACGAGGCGCGCGTCTTGAAAACCATCCGCGTTTTCGACGCGCAGGGCCGGATCGTCCGCTGGCCGGGCAAGCGCTCGCAGCAGGAGTTGTGCCTGTGGTTCCTGTGGTCGAAAATCCCGCGTGGCCGCACGTTTACGGAGCGCGAGATCAGCGAGTTCCTGAACACGCTGCACCTCTTCGGCGACGCGGCACTTCTGCGCCGCGACCTTTTCGACCTCGGCCTCGTGACGCGCAAGCGGGACGGCAGCGATTATCGCCGCATCGAAAAGAAGCCGGTACCGGAGCTGAAGCTGCTCCTGCAACGGGTCGACAGCGGAAAGGCGGAAGCGGCCTGATAAGCGCCTTTAGAGGTCGACCGTACCCCGGATGCAGGTGACGACATCTCCACCGATCCAGATGTCATCACCATCCCGTTGTACTTGGACCCGACCCGCCCGGCCGAGAGCCGTTCCCTGGGCGGCGACATAGCTTTCAGGGGCGATGCCGCTGCCGATCAGCCATTGGGCGAAGCCGGCGTTCAAGCTGCCGGTAACCGGATCCTCAGTGCCCCGATTGCTGAACGCACGTACTTCGAATTCCGCATCGTCTCCGTCCGTCCCGGGATCGAAGCGACCGATCACGCCGACGCGAAATCCGGCGAGCGCGCTATAATCTGGCCGGATGGCAAGCACGTCCGCGCGGGACGACAGGAGAATGCCGATCCAGTCCGGCCCGTTATCCAGCCAGTTGGCATCCTTTATCCCCGCTATCGGCATGCCGAGGCCGCGAGCGATGCGATCGACCAGCGCCGGATCGACCGGGCCGCTGCGCTGCAGGGGAGGTGCGGCGAAAGCAAGCTGTCTGCCGTTGCGACGGATATGCACCAGTCCGGCGCCGCATTCCTGGATGATGTCGCCATCCGGAGGCTGGCCGGTCTGAGACAACCAAACATGGCAACTGCCGAGCGTCGGATGACCGGCAAAAGGCAGCTCCTGCTTCGGAGTGAATATCCGTGCGCGGTAATGCGCCCTGGGATCGGTCGGTTTCAGCAGGAAGGTGGTCTCGCTGAGGTTGGTCCAGTTGGCGAAAGCCTGCATCTGCTCGTCCGTCAGCACATCCGCGCCGACGACCACTGCGAGCGGATTGCCTCGCATCGGCTCGCTGGAAAATACGTCGACCTGCAGGAAGGGAAACGTGGGCATCGCCATCTGGACCTATGGAATCGGATTTCCTTCAAAGGGGGACGGCAGCTCGAGGGCTGCCGTGGCATTCCAACATCTTCGATCGGCGTTACAGCACCAGCCGGAACTTCGCAAAACCGTTCTCGCCGTCGCCGGCATCCTCGATCTTGGCGCCCTTGATCTCGCCGGCGAACTGACGGGCTTTGGGGCCGGTCTCGAAGATCGCCGTCGTTCCCGGCAGCGGCTTGAACGACCAGTTGGCGTCTGCCGAGGGGTTGATCGTGCCCTGTTCGACGATATAGCGGACGACAACGTCGCGGTTGGTGTCAGGCGCCACGAAAATCACCTTGTCGCCGGCGATTTCCGGGAACTTGCCGCCGCCGCCGGCGCGGTAGTTGTTGGTGGCGACCACGAACTTCTGAGCCGGATCGATTGGCTTGCCGTCGAACTGCAAATCGACGATGCGGTGGGCATCCGGATTGATCAGCTTGCCGTCCTTGTCGAAGCGGGCCGGCTGCGACAGGTCGATCTGGTAGGTGACGCCGTCGATGACGTCATAATTGTAGGACGGGAAGGCGCTGTTGAGCAGCGCCGCGTCCTTGGCGCCGGCCTCGACCTGGTTGAACATGCCGGCCGACATTTCCAGCCAGTTCTTCACCTGCTCGCCGGTGATCAGCACGGCCTGCACTGTGTTCGGATAAAGATAGAGGTCGGCGACGTTCTTGATGGCGATATCGCCTGCCGGTACGTCGGTGAAATATTCCGCGCCGCCACGGCCGCCGGCCTTGAAGGGAGCCGCCGCGGAGAGGACGGGATAGTCCTTGTACGGGCCTTCCTTCAGCATGTCCTTGATGTACCAGGTCTGGGCGTTCGAGACGATCTGCACCGACGGATCGTCGGCGACCAGCGCGAAATAGGAATAGAGCGGCGCGGATGTCTTGCCGACCGGGCGGCGGACATAGGCGAGCGTCGCCTCGTGCTCGTCCTTGACGGCAGCGGTGACCTCCGCCTTGTCCTTCACGTCCGCGACGATCTTGCGATTCTCGTCGCGATGATAGATCGGCCGGGCCTCCGTGGTGAAGTCGACGATCTTCCAGCTCTTGCCGTCCTTTTCCAGCAGCAGGTCGATGAGGCCCATATGCGAGCCCCAGAAGCCGCCCATGACGGCCGGCTTGCCCATCAGCGTGCCCTTCTTGATGTCTGCGCCGGTAATGCCTTCAAAATCCTTCGGGCCGGGGAATACGAGGTGCTGGTGGCCGGTAAAGACCGCATCGATGCCATCGACGCCCGCCAGATAAAGCGAGGCGTTTTCCATTCGGTCGCTCAACCCGCTGCCGTCGATGCCGGAGTGGGACAGCGCGATGACGATATCGGCGCCTTCCTCCTTCATGACAGGCACCCAGGCCTTGGCGGCGTCGACGATGTCGCGGGTCTGAGCCTTGCCCTCGAGGTTCTTGGCGTCCCAGACCATGATCTGCGGCGGTACGAAGCCGATGAAGCCGACCTTGACCGGGCTTGTCGCGCCGGAGCCGTCACGGATCTGCTTCTCGACGATCACGTAGGGCTTCAGGAAGAGCTCGTCCTGCTTCGGGTCTGAGGCGAGCTGGCCCTTGGTCAGGTTGGCGCAGACGCAAGGGAAGCCGGAGCCGGCGAGCACCTTGAACATGAAGTCGAGGCCATAGTTGAATTCGTGGTTGCCGAGCGTGCCGGCATCGTAACCGAGCACGTTCATCGCCTTGACGACCGGATGCACGTCGCCATCCTTCATCCCGCGCTCATAGGCGATGTAGTCGCCCATCGGATTACCCTGCAGGAAGTCGCCATTGTCGATCAGCATGGAATTGCCGGCCTCGGCGCGGATCGCGTCGATGATCGAGGCGGTGCGGGCAAGGCCAAGCGTATCGTTCGGCTTGTCGGCGTAATAATCGTAGGGGAAGACGTGAACGTGGATATCGGTCGTTTCCATGATGCGCAGATGCGCCTGGTTGGCGGCTGCCCGGGCGGCGAACGGGTGCAGCATCACGAGCGCCGAAGACGCAGCGATCCCGCCGAGAAGTGAACGGCGGGTCATGGGTTGAAAGCCGGCTAGAAACGACATGGATATCTCCCTCTGGGGTCTTTTGCGAGATCAGCTTAGCGCAATCGCACGCGCTTGCATCAGTAAAATGACAGGGGAAATCGCATGGTTCGCCGATGGTCGGCGAACGCGCCGACCTTGCGATGTCACCGGGCGATGACTGGTCTGATTTCCTTGTGGAAGAAGCGGAAACAGGAGGAGACCTGGGCCGCTGCATTCGAGTTCGGCCGGAACTGGATGCCGAGACGGCCGCGGTGGCACCATTTCACCGTGCCTTCCAGAATGCCGAGTTCTTCGCTTTCGATCTTGACCGGGCTACCGTTGGCAGCGTGAAACGGTCCGCCGAGGTCGAGCGCCATGCCGGTGGCGGAAAGATCGACGACGCGCCCCTTTGCCTGCTGATGATAATATTTGACCGTGCCATAGATGCGCGTCTTCTGGCGGGCTGCGCTGCGGGTCTTCATCCCGATGGTCTTGCTGAGCATGACATCCCTCAATTGCCGTTCTCAGCCAAACTCCATATCAGGGACAGGTTGAGGCGCGTTTAGGGTGATCCGTAAAAGTCGAGCGATTCCGGTCACAGTCCCACATTGGGACGGTCGATGATCTCGCGCAGCGCGAAGCTCGAATTGATCTTCACCACGTGGGGCAGGGCCGATAGCCAGTCGCGGTGGATACGCTCGTAATCCTCAAGATCCTTGGCCGCGACGCGCAGGATATAGTCGTATTCGCCCGACATCAGGTAGCAGACGAGCACGTTGGGGCAGAGCTTCACCGCCGCCTCGAATTCGGCGAGCGTCTTGGCGAACTGGCCCGACAGCGAAATATGCACGATCACCATCATCTTGTAGTCGAGCGCCTTGTTGGAAAGGCGTGCGTGATAGCCGCTGATCGTGCCGTTCTTTTCAAGGATATCGAGCCGTCGCGAGCAGGCGGAAGGCGACAGGCCGACACGCTGGGCCAGGTCCGCATTGGAGATGCGGCCATTGTCCTGAAGCGTTCGCATGATCGCAAGATCGATGGTATCCAGGTTGCCCATTCGAATATCCTTCGAAAATCTCTTTCAAGACGCAATAATCCGCGAAAAATGGTATTTCCGCAATTCCTCTTCGCAAGGACATTTCACCGATTCTCTGGTTTTCTGGATTTGGGAACGTCAACCGGCGAAAGCCGCCAAACTGAGAGGAACGCTGTATGCGTGTCGGGTGCCCGAAGGAAATCAAAAACCATGAATATCGTGTGGGCCTGACGCCCGGCGCGGTGCGTGAATATGTGGCCCATGGCCACGAGGTCCTGATCGAAACCAAGGCGGGCGCCGGGATTGGCGCGGACGATGCCGCCTATGTCGCCGCCGGCGCCAGGATCGTCGGCACGGCGAAAGAGATCTTCGAAAAATCCGACATGATCGTAAAGGTCAAGGAGCCCCAGCCGACGGAATGGGTTGAACTCCGTGAAGGCCAGATCCTCTACACCTATCTCCATCTCGCTCCCGATCCGGAACAGACCAAGGGCCTCATCGCATCCGGCGTGACCGCCGTCGCCTATGAAACGGTGACCGACGAGCGCGGCGGACTGCCGCTTTTGGCCCCGATGTCGGAAGTCGCCGGGCGCCTGGCGATCCAGGCGGGTGCCACCGCGCTGCAGAAAGCCAATGGCGGTCGCGGCATCCTGCTCGGCGGCGTGCCGGGTGTTCTGCCGGCCAAGGTCGCGGTCATTGGCGGCGGCGTCGTAGGCCTGCATGCGGCCAAGATGGCGACCGGCCTCGGCGCCGATGTCACCATCATCGACCGCTCGCTGCCGCGGCTTCGCCAACTCGACGATATCTTCAACGGCCGCGTCCATACCCGCTATTCGACCATCGACGCGGTGGAAGAGGAAGTCTTCTCGGCCGATCTCGTCATCGGCGCAGTTCTCATTCCAGGCGCCGCCGCGCCGAAGCTGGTCAGCCGCGAGATGCTCTCCGGCATGAAGCAGGGCGCGGTCATGGTCGACGTCGCGATCGACCAGGGCGGTTGCTTCGAGACCTCGCATGCGACGACCCATTCCGAGCCGACCTACGAGGTCGACGGCATCGTGCACTATTGCGTGGCGAACATGCCGGGCGCCGTGCCGGTCACCTCTGCCCATGCGTTGAACAACGCGACGCTGCAGCATGGCCTGGCACTTGCCGACCGTGGCCTGCGTGCGATTGCCGAGGACAAGCACCTGCGCAACGGCCTCAACGTCCATAAGGGCAGGATAACCAACCGGGCGGTTGCCGAAGCGCTGGGCTACGAGGCCTTTGCGCCGGAAAGCCTGCTGAATGTGGCGTGAGCGGTAGATTTCGATATATCTAAGACATTGTAAATCACCGAGCTGATTGATCGCTGACCCGTAAAAAAAGCGCCGGCAGGCTTCTATTGGCGCTTTTTCTGCTTTTAAAATCAGCAAGATATAATTTCGATATATCGAAGTTGTTGACGAAATCGACCAATAGACTATCTTTAGATATATCGAAAGATAGTCTGAAGGAGAAAACGATGTTTGGACACAAATTTGATGGACGGAACGGCTGCGGTGAACGCGGCGACCGAAGAGGCTTCGAGGAAATGTTCGCCATGCGCGGTGGCGGGTTCGGTCGCGGGTTTGGCGGCCGTGGGGGACCGGGCGGCGGTCGCGGTTTCGGTGACGAGGGCGACGGTCGCATCGGCCGTTTCCTGATGCAGGGGGATCTGCGTCTTGTTGTGCTGGCCCTGATCGAGAAGGAACCGCGCCACGGCTACGAGATCATCAAGCACATCGAGGACCTGACTTACGGTTTCTACGCGCCGAGCCCGGGCGTCATCTATCCGACGCTCACCTATCTCGAGGAGGCGGGCTACGTGACCGCCGAAGCCGACGGCAACAAGAAGCGTTATGCGATCACCGACGAGGGACGCAAATATCTCGACGAGAACCGCAGCTTTGCCTCGACCATCCTCGATCGTTTGTCGCAGCTCGCCGAACGTATCCGTGAAAAGCAGGAGCGGTCGCAGCGCCGTGGCGGCGACGGCGGCCCTGTTCTGCCCCGCAGCATCGACGCCGCCATGCTGAACCTGCGCGAGGTGATCGCCCGCAAGCTCGAAACGGACGAGAAGAAGGCCGGAGAGATCGTCAAGCTGCTGCTTGATATCGCGGAAGACCTGGATGGTCCTGAAGACCGGAACCAAAACGACGCGTGATCCTCCTGCCGGAGCGCCGGTTTACCACCGGCGCTTTCCCATACCGGCAATACAGCATGAAGACAGGCCGCCGGAGCAGCCGCGCTCGGGCGGCTCTTTTCATGCGATGATGTCGAGCAGTTCCTTGGTGTCGTAGTAAAACGGAATTCCCTCGGCAAGACGGCCGTCCTGGAAGCGGAGGAATTCGCAAAATGGCTGTGTAATGCTCTTGCCTGTGGAACGGGCCACCATTGTCAGCGTGCAGGAGAGGTGAATGCGGTCCGGCGCTCCCGTGACATGCAGCTCCTTCAAGTCCATATTGCTCCAGACATCGTTCATCCTGTCGAAAAGTCTGGCAATTCCATCAAGGCCGCGCCAGTCGCCGCCGTAGGGCAGCGATGCGGGTTCACGGACAACGACATCATCCGCGAAAGCTCTCGCCAATTGCCGGATGTCTTTTTCATTCGATGTCAGGAAGGCCATTTCGACTGCAAACATCCGGTCGACGATGGCGCGGGCATCGAGACTGGTCATGGTTCCGCTCCCGCTCAGATGGCAATTCCTGTATCCGCAAATGCCGGCGCTTCGACCTTGTCGATCCGGCACTGATAGCAATTGTTGCGCGCCGAGCGGACATGCACATAGGCGATGTCCTCGCGGGCGAGCAATTCCTCCGCACGGGAGGCGATCTTATCCGTCGACGTCACCGCACCGCTGCCGTAGACGATGCGGTCGTCATGGCCGTATCCGCGCACGATGTAGTCCGAACTCGACAGCATAGGCGGCAGGACCTCTTCCGCCGCATAGCGCTCGCATGGCTGCTTGTGCAGGAAGATCGGTCCTGTTTCGGCATAGGGCTGCAGTTCGGGAAACGGACGATAGGCGAGGACCAGCAGTTCCTCGCCGGCATCTATGTTTTTCAGGCAATGGCGGCAGGGATATCCGGGGCCATCCGAAACCTTTGTCTCCGGACGGTGACCGTAGGCGTCGGGTCCGCCGTTCCACAGATGAGCTGCATCTTTGGTCGGCATGGCTACGAAGGCGATCGTCATGGCAAAACTCCTTTATCGGTGTTGCCAAGAGATGCCGCCAAGCGGAGCGTAAAACCACCCGTTTCTTGCCGGGATATCAGGCGTCCAGCGCTTTGAGCAATTCCGCGTCCGTCATCGGCTGGACCAGCGCCTCGTAGGTCGAGACGGGCGAAAAACCCATCATCTGGTAGAGTTGCAGGGCGCGCGGATGGTCGAGCGTGTTGGTGGTGACGGTGACCTTCCTCGGATTGTCCTGCCAGGCGGCGTAGAGCGCCTGCAGCAGGAACCACTTGCCGATACCAAGCCCGATTGCGCGCTCGAACAGCCCGAAATAGGAGAGTTCGACGATCTCCTCGTTCTCCTGCCGCAGTTCGAAGAAGCCCGCCGGCGCGCCGTCGACGTAGAGCACAGTAACCGAAACGTGCGGATCATGGATCGCTGCGGCAAGCTCCTCGTCGGTCATCCGGAGCCGCTTGTACCAGTGCCAGCGCTTACCCACCTGCCGATAGAGATAGCGGTAGTAGTGGAGTGGAATATTCGGTGCGCGGATGATCGCCGTCTGGATGTTGACCGGCACCGGCAGGCTGGTCTTGGGCGGTGCGGTCATTTCCAGTTGCGTGACATGGGCGTTGAGAGGAGCTTTGAGCGATGCTGACTTCTTCGCCATGGCAATCAGGCAGCTTTGGGTGACGGTGGGCCCGTGACGACCGGCGTATCCTGGCGGCTGCCCCACTCGGTCCAGGAACCGTCGTAGAGCGCATTGTCTTCATGGCCGAGGGATTCGAGCGCCAGCGTGATGATTGCGGCGGTGATGCCGGAGCCGCAGCTCGTCACCACCGGCTGCCCGAAATCGATGCCTGCGTCTTCGATGGCCTGCCTCAATTCCGGCAGCGACCTGAGCTTGCCGTTCACCGAGAACGTGCCGGAGGGAAGGCTGCGGGCGCCGGGCATGTGGCCGGAGCGCATGCCTGCGCGGGGTTCGGGTTCGGCGCCGGAAAAGCGGCCGGCAGAACGCGCATCGGCGATCTGCCGCGAGCTGTCGCCGACTATCTCGAGCATGGTCTGGAAATCGATCACCTTATCGACCCGGAACTCCGGCATGAAGGCAACGGGCGCAGGCGAGGGGACAGCGGTTTCAAGCGGCCGGCCTTCTGCCTTCCAGCCATCCAGCCCGCCGTCGAGCACGTAGACGTTCCTTGCGCCCATGATGCGGAACAGCCACCAGCCGCGCGGCGCGGAGAAGATGCCGGGGCCATCGTAGATGACGATGCGGTCGGTCTCCCGAATGCCCATCCTCCCGACCGCTTCGGCGAAGACCTCGGGTGCCGGCACCATATGCGGCAGCCCCGTCGAGTGGTCCGCGACCTTGTCATGATCGAAGCGGACGGCGCCGGGGATATGACCCGCGGCATATTCGGCATCCGCGTCCCGATTCTGAGCGGGCAGATAGAAGGAGGCGTCGACGACCCTCAGGTCCGGACTGCCGAGCGCATTCTGAAGCCACTCGGACGAAACGACGAAACGGCTGGTTTCGCTCATGGGATACCTCCATTTGAATCGAAAGAATCAGGCTTCAGCGCCCGGTGCACCGAACCTTATGCGGAAACGCCGGTTCTCCTTGCCCTTCTTCTCGATCTTGGCGATGTGAATCGCGCCGACTTCCTGCGTTTCGGAGACATGTGTGCCCCCGCAGGGCTGGCTGTCAACGCTGGAATCCGCGCCGATGCAGACAAGGCTGACGCGTCCGAGACCGATCGGCGGGCGGACGTTCTTGGATTTGACGATGCCCGGATTGGCGCTCAACTCCTCGTCGGTGATCCACTGCACGTAAACCGGATGGTTCTGCCCGACGAGTTCCATGAGCTTCGCCGTGACCTCATGCCTGTCGATCGTCTCGCTCATATCGAAATCGACCCGCGACTCCTCTTCCCCGACAGCCGCCCCGGTGATCGGATAGGGGCAGACGACGGACAGCAAATGACAGGCGGTATGCATGCGCATCAGCCGGTAACGGCGCGGCCAGTCGACATGCAGCGTCAGCTTCTCGCCGACGAGTGGCTGGGGCTCGCCCTCGAGCGGCACGTGGATGATGATGTCCTTGGTGGCGCCATGCTTCGTCTGGGCGAGCGCGATCTTCGTGCCGTCGGCACGCTCCAGGAAACCGGTGTCGCCCGGCTGTCCACCGGATGTGGCGTAGAAGCAGGTGCGATTAAGCTCGATGCCGCCGTCTTCGTGGATGGTGGTCACCTCCGCTTCGGCTGTCGAAAGATAAAAGTCGTCGCGGTAGAGAGCATCAACGGGCATGTCAGTCTCTTGGTTTTAGGGGGTCAGGGTGTTTCGAAGGGAACGGGAATGTGACGCTTGCCGGTCAGCCAGGCGGGAATCGGCAGGCCCTTGGATTTCAGGAAATCGGGATTGAAGAGCTTGGACTGGTAGCGGTTGCCGTAGTCGCAGAGGATCGTCACGATCGTATGGCCAGGGCCGAGATCCCTGGCGAGCCGGATCGCACCGGCGATGTTGATGCCGGTCGAGCCGCCGAGGCAGAGGCCCTCTTTCTCGACGAGGTCGAAGATGATCGGCAGTGCTTCCGAATCCGGAATGCGGTAGGCAAAGTCCGGCGTGAAACCTTCGAGATTGGCGGTGATGCGGCCCTGGCCGATGCCTTCGGTGATCGAGGAGCCTTCCGATTTCAGTTCACCATGGGCGTAGTATTCGTAGAGGGCGGCACCGTCCGGATCGGCGAGGCCGATCTTGATGTTCGGGTTCTTCGCCCTCAGTCCCATCGCCACACCTGCAAGCGTCCCGCCGGACCCGACTGCGCAGATGAAGCCGTCGACCTTGCCTTCGGTCTGGTTCCAGATTTCCGGAGCGGTCGTCTCGGCATGGGCATCGCGGTTGGCGACATTGTCGAACTGGTTCGCCCAGATCGCGCCCGCTGGCTCCGTCCTGGCAAGTTCTTCCGCAAGCCGACCGGAGACTTTGACGTAATTGTTCGGGTTCCTGTAAGGAACGGCCGGGACCTCGACCAGTTCGGCGCCGAGCAGTTTCAAGGCGTCCTTCTTCTCCTGGCTCTGCGTCTCGGGAATGACGATGACGGTGCGGTAGCCGAGCGCCTTGGCGACCAGCGTCAGCCCGATACCGGTATTGCCGGCCGTGCCCTCGACGATGACGCCGCCAGGTCTGAGCTGGCCCTTCTTCTCCGCATCGCGGATGATGTAGAGCGCGGCCCTGTCCTTGACCGACTGGCCGGGATTGAGGAACTCCGCCTTGCCGAGGATTTCACAGCCAGTCGCTTCCGAAGCGCCTTTGAGCCGGATAAGGGGTGTGTTGCCGATCACGCTGAGGACGGAGGGATGATAGGTCATCGCGATACCTTGTCGTTCCTTGGAGATTTAAGCCCGGTCTTTTCGGCGCACAAGCACCGCAGGGCAAGAAATTCTGTTCCCGGAAGGAGCCTGCTTCGACAAAATCCATCTTCCCACCGGCAGGTCGCCGAAACGATGTAGGAACGGGAAAGGTATTTTAGGTTTAGCTTTTGTAATGAGGCGCAGGCGCCGAGATCTCGCTCGTTATTATCTTGGAAATAGTAATATCAACTTCCTGTTACGCCCGTCCCGAATGCTGTTGAAGCGAATATTGATCCGTGCCATTCGTGATTTTATCGTGCGGTGTTTAAATACCGCGCGCGAAACTGGCCAACGGACATGCTGCAGAACCTTGATAGGTTGGATCTTCTGATCGCGCATTACGTTGCCGGTTCCTTTCCGGAGCCGGTGCATGTCCTTGTGGGATCATATCTGGAAATGCAGGCACCGGCCGCACGGTTCGCCCAGACTCTGGAGGAGCTGGCCGGCACGACCCTGCGCGAGAGCGAGCCGCTTGCGGTGGCGTCGCGCGACCGTCGGCTGCGGGAGATTTTCGCCTCCGCTCCGCTGCCGCCCGAGCTTGAACCAAAGCCCTCCCACGGGGCATCATTTCCCGCGTCGCTGCTGGCCTATGCCGGGGTCGACCTCTCCGGTATTCCATGGAAAACCAGACTGCCCGGATTTCGCCGGCATGTCATAGAAAGGTCCAGGGAAGTCGAGGCGAGCCTGTTGTGGGTACGGCCGGGCCGGGCACTTCCCCGTCATGGTCATCGGGGTCTGGAATTGACTTTGGTTCTGGAGGGTGAATTTCACGATCATCGCGGCAATTTCGGGCGGGGGGACATCTCGATCGCCGATGAAACGCTCGACCACCGGCCGGTTGCGGGAGAGCAGGGGCCGTGCATTTGCTTTACTGTCCTGTTCGCCCCGATCGTGCTCTCCGGTTCTCCATGGAGGCTCGTGGGTGACATCCTCGGCATCTGAACGGATAAGAAAAGGCCGGCGATGAGCCGGCCCAGGTTTAACCGTTCGCGTCTTCAGTTCAGATGCAGCTGAGCTTCGCTTACAGCCTGCTCGAACTGCTGGCGCGCCTCCTCCGGCGACCTGCGCCCGTCGAGGGCCGCGCGGCAAACGCTGCGTGCCTTGACGAACTGCGGTCCACGCATGTCCGGCCAGCGATCGGTCAGGAGGGCCAGCGCCTCGAACGGGCTATGGACGTCCTCCGTGCCGAGATGGCCGAATGCGACGCGAACAGGTTTCTGCCAGCTGGTTTGCATCTTTTCCTCCTCCCAGGATACCAACCGTGTCAAACGGTGAAGACGGCAAATGGTTCCCTTCCGATGAAAAGAATTTGGCTGATAGCACGCCGCAGCCGTCTCATTGGAAAAGACCGGCAATCCAGTAGAACAGTGCGGAGACGAGCGCCGCTGCCGGCAGCGTGACAAACCAGGCGAAGACGATATTGCCGGCAATGCCCCAGCGAACGGCCGAAAGGCGTCTGGCGGAGCCGACCCCGATGATCGCGCCGGTGATCGTGTGTGTCGTCGAAACCGGAATGCCGAGCCAAGTCGCGCCGAAAAGCGTCAACGCGCCGCCGGTTTCGGCGCAGAAGCCCTGCATCGGATTGAGCCTGGTGATCTTCGATCCCATGGTGTGGACGATACGCCAGCCGCCGAACAGCGTGCCGAGCGCCATGGCAGCCTGGCAGCTGATGACCACCCAGAAGGGCACATGAAACTCGCCGCCGAGATATCCCTGCGAATAGAGAAGCACCGCGATGATGCCCATGGTCTTCTGAGCGTCGTTGCCGCCGTGGCCGAGCGAATAGAGCGAGGCGGAAACGAATTGCAGCATACGGAAGGTGCTGTCGACCGCAAACGGCGTCTGGCGCACGAAGAGCCAGGAGACGATCAGCACCAGGACGAGCGCCAGGAAAAAGCCGATCGCGGGCGACATGAAGATCGCGCCAATCGTCTTGGTGAGCCCGCTCCAGACGATCGAACTGAGGCCCACCTTGGCGAGGCCGGCGCCGACGAGCCCGCCGATCAGTGCATGCGACGAGCTGGACGGGATGCCGAAGGCCCAGGTGACGATGTTCCAGATGATCGCGCCCATCAGCGCGGCGAATATCACCTGCGGCGAAACGATCTGCGGGTCGATGATGCCGGTGCCGAGCGTTTCCGCCACATGCAGGCCGAAGAACAGGAAGGCGATGAAATTGAAGAAGGCCGCCCAGAAGACCGCATATTGCGGCCTCAGCACGCGGGTGGAGACGATGGTTGCGATGGAGTTGGCCGCATCATGGAGCCCGTTCAGGAAGTCGAAGAAAAGCGCGACACCGACGAGGCCTGCAAGAAGAGGAAAGGCTAGGGCGGCATCCATCAGATATTCTCGATCACGATGCCGCTGATCTCGTTGGCGACATCTTCGAACCGATCGAGCACCTTTTCGAGTTCACCGTAGATTTCGCTGCCGATGATGAAGCCCATGGCATTGCCGGCCCCATGACGACGGAAGAGATCCCTGAGGCCCTGGTCGTGCAGGTCGTCCGACCGGCCTTCGACACGGGTGATTTCCTCGGCGATCGCGCCGAGCCGCGGCGCATTGGCACCGATCCTCTTGAGCAGCGGCACCCCTTCGGCGATCAGATGTGCGGCCTTGACGATTTCGCCGCCCATCTGCTGCATCAACGGATCGAAACTCGTCTGCTCGAAGAGCCGGATCGTCTTGACCGTCTTGTGCATCATGTCGATCGCATCGTCCATCGACTGGATCAGGTCCTTGATGTCGCCGCGATCGAAGGGTGTGATGAAACTGCGGCGCACGGCCTGCAGCACCTCCCGGGTGATGTCGTCGGCTTCCTCCTCCAGCGCTACGATGCGCGCGCAGTTGCCTTCGATATCGTTGCCGGTGAGCAGGGCGTTCAGGGATTCCGCCGCGCCGACGACGGTGCGTGAATGCTGCTCGAAAAGATCGAAGAAGGCATCCTCACGGGGAAGCAGTTTTCTGAAAAGGCCGAGCATCCAAGGTTTCCTTGCGTATTTCTGGCTGTCATAAATGTGTCATAAATCGTGGAGGGCGAGACTGGAAACCGCGAGAAAGGATTTTCTGTGGAAGAAAAGTTCGGTTTCGTAAGTCGGCTAATTATTTGCTTTGGCGATGGAATCGGTGAAGGCTGCGCTGGACTTGCCTTTGCGCGCCGGTCGCAGCCGTGGCCGGCCGTTCGTCGCCGGCAGATTGAGGGAGCAGGATGTCGAACCGATTTCTGATTGAGGGGCCGGGGGATGCGCGCTTCACCATCCTTCTCGCGCACGGCGCCGGCGCGCCGATGGATTCGGCGTCGATGACGGCTGCCGCAAAAGCGCTGTCGGAGAAGGGGTTTCGCGTGGCGCGCTTCGAATTCGGCTATATGGCGTCACGCCGTATATCGGGTGAACGCAAGCCGCCACCCAGGGCAGAGACCCTCAACCCGGAATACAGGGCTGCCGTCGCCGAGCTCGACACCAGGGGGACGCTGATCATCGGTGGCAAATCCATGGGCGGACGGGTGGCGAGCATGATCGCCGACGAGCTTCATGCGGAAGGGAAGATCGCCGGTCTTCTCTGCCTCGGTTACCCGTTTCACCCTCCGGCCAAACCAGAGCAGCGTCGCACGCAGCATCTTAAAGCGCTGAACACCCCGGCGCTGATCTGCCAGGGAACCCGTGACGAATTCGGCACGCGAGAAGAGGTCTCGGGTTACGAGCTCTCCGACAGGATCGAGATCCTCTGGCTGGAAGATGGTGATCATGATTTGAAGCCGCGCAAGAAGATTTCCGGCTTCTCCGTCGCCGAACACCTGGCGACCATGGCGGAAGCGGTACGTGCCTGGACTGACGGGCTGACGTTCTGAGCGGAAGCCCCCACATCCCCGAGAGGAGATGCATGGCGCCGCATGTCGCACCGGCATCCGTGAAACTCCTATAGGATTCCTATTTCTCTCCTCGCGGGTTCCTCTCGAACCTTTATGCAACTCGGAGCCATATTTCTTCCAGTTTCGAGGCTGGACGCCCCGTGTTCGCGTCCGGCCCCGGCGAATCTCGACAACACGAGAATGCGAGGAAGACCCAAATGGTGTTCGATTATGGCCTCAGCGCCGCAGTGCTTATCTTCGTCAGTGCTTATCTGATCTATGCCCTGCTTCGACCGGAGCGCTTTTGATCGGCGGGCGGCAGGCAATGCCGGTGGCGTCGGGCGCGTACGGGATATGAACGGCTGGCTCCGCATCCTGCGCAGATGTGTCGGTCCCCACCTCGGCACTCCGAAGGCCGGGACGCATCTTTGCGCCTCGGACGTCATACTCGGCATGACGTTTCTGCTGCTGGCCGCCGTGCTGCTTGTCTCGCTTCTTTCCCATTTCTTCGCATCCGCTTGAGCGGTGCGGAACGCGCAATCAGAATATCAAGCTGGAGCCTCTTATGAGCCAGGACAGATCAGCGAGCATCATGGATGCCCGCATCCTCGTTCCCGCGATCGGGAACGCCTTCAAGAAACTCAATCCCCGTTCTCTGGCCAAGAACCCGGTCATGTTCGTCGTTGCCACGGTTTCGGTGCTGACGACAGTCCTGTTCGTCAAGGATGCGGCGGCGGGAGCAGGCAATCTCGGTTTTTCCTTCCAGATCATCCTCTGGCTCTGGTTCACGATCCTGTTCGCGAATTTCGCGGAGGCCGTTGCGGAAGGCCGCGGCAAGGCACAGGCCGACTCGCTTCGGCGCTCGCGCACCGAGACGCAGGCCAAGCTGCTTGCGAACGGCAGCCGTGAGAATTTCAAGCTGGTGCCGGGAACGAGCCTCAAGATCGGCGACGTGGTGCTTGTCGAGGCCGGCGACATCATTCCCTCCGACGGTGAGGTGATCGAAGGCATCGCCTCGGTCAACGAGGCGGCCATTACCGGCGAATCTGCGCCCGTCATCCGGGAATCGGGCGGCGACCGCTCCGCCGTAACCGGCGGCACGCAGGTCCTGTCCGACTGGATCAGGGTGCGCATTACCGCTGCTGCCGGCTCGACCTTTCTGGATCGGATGATCTCGCTGGTCGTTT
>NZ_JBEAAL010000041.1:0-12355 GCF_040066075.1 Neorhizobium phenanthreniclasticum | reverse complement strand
CTCAATATCCTGCTGGCCGGCCTGACGTTGATCTTCGTGCTTGCAACCGCGTCGATCCCAAGCTTTGCGGCCTATGCCGGCGGCTTCATCCCGGTGATCGTCCTTGTCGCGCTGTTCGTGACGCTGATCCCGACCACGATCGGCGCTCTTCTGTCTGCCATCGGCATCGCCGGCATGGACCGGCTGGTGCGCTTCAACGTGCTCGCCATGTCCGGCCGCGCCGTCGAGGCAGCCGGCGATGTCGATACGCTGCTGCTCGACAAGACCGGCACGATCACGCTCGGCAACCGGCAGGCCACGGAATTCCGTCCGGTGAAAGGCGTGACCGAGCAGGAGCTCGCGGATGCGGCGCAACTCGCCTCGCTGGCGGATGAGACGCCGGAAGGCCGATCCATCGTCGTTCTCGCCAAGGAAAAATACGGCATCCGTGCCCGTGACATGCAAAGCCTGCACGCCACCTTTGTCCCGTTCACGGCGCAGAGCCGCATGAGCGGGATCGATTCGGAGGGTTCGTCCATCCGCAAGGGTGCGGTCGACGCCGTGCTGAGATATCTCGACCAGATCAGCGCCAAGGGCGCCGGCAGCGAAGCCACACGCGAAATCCAGGCGATCGCGGATGATATCGCGAAGGCCGGCGGCACGCCGCTCGCCGTCGTGCGCGATGGTCGCCTGCTCGGCGTCATCCACCTCAAGGATATCGTCAAGGGCGGCATCCGCGAGCGTTTCGCCGAATTGCGCCGCATGGGCATTCGCACCGTGATGATCACCGGCGACAACCCCATGACGGCTGCCGCGATTGCCGCCGAGGCGGGCGTCGACGACTTTCTTGCCCAGGCAACGCCTGAGGACAAGCTGAAGCTGATCCGCGAGGAACAGGCCAAGGGCAAGCTCGTCGCCATGTGCGGCGACGGCACCAACGACGCACCGGCACTCGCCCAGTCTGATGTCGGCGTGGCGATGAATACCGGCACGGTCGCCGCACGCGAGGCCGGCAACATGGTCGACCTCGATTCCGACCCGACGAAGCTCATCGAGATCGTCGAGATCGGCAAGCAGCTGCTGATGACGCGAGGCGCCTTGACCACCTTCTCGATCGCCAACGACGTGGCCAAATATTTCGCGATCATTCCCGCGATGTTCGTCGGGCTCTATCCGCAGCTCAGCGCGCTCAACATCATGGGGCTTGCGACGCCGGAGAGCGCCATTCTCTCCGCCATCATCTTCAATGCGCTGATCATCATCGTGCTCATACCGCTGGCCCTTAAAGGCGTGAAATACAAGGCGATCGGCGCAGGGCCGCTGTTGAGGCGCAATCTGCTCATCTACGGGCTTGGCGGGCTCGTCGTACCCTTTATCGGGATCAAGGTGATCGACCTGATCGTGACCGCCCTCCATCTCGCCTGATCGAAGGAACATTCGACATGACTATCCTCTATCTCCTCCTCGGCGTGGCGATCTTCTGGCTTCTGCTGGCCATGACCTCTGCCGCCGACCGGGTTTGATTTCCAACGATGCCGGAGAAATTCCCATGTTAATTCAACCCATCCTGTTCGTCGTCCTCATCGTTGGAGGCACCGCGCTCATCTCCTGGCCGCTTGGCCGTTACATGACCTGGGCCATGGACCCGGAAGGTGCCGCATCGGGACGTCCCAACGCTTTCACGCGCCTCTTCCAGTCGATCGGCGGTTCGGTCTCGGCAAGGCCGCAGGACTGGAAGCGCTACATGGTGTCCATCCTCGCGTTCAACGTCGTGATGTTCGTCGTCACCTTCTCAATCCTGGCCCTGCAGCAATATCTGCCGCTTAACCCGGACGGAAAGGAGGCGCTCGAGGGCAGCCTGATCTTCAACACGGCGGCCTCGTTCACCTCGAACACCAACCTGCAGCACTATTCCGGTGAAGTCTCGCTCAGCTACCTTTCGCAATTGGCCGGATTGATGTGGCTCCAGTTCGTGTCGGCGGCGACCGGTATCGCGGCGCTTGCCGCCTTGGCGCGCGGCCTTGCCGGACGCAAGCTCGGCAACTTCTTTGTCGACGTGCAGCGCGCATCGTTTCTCGTACTCCTGCCGGTCGCCTTTATTGTCGCCATCCTGCTTGTGGTCGGCGGCATGCCGATGACGTTTAACGGTGCGGCAGTCGCTACGACACTCGAAGGCGTGCAGCAGACGATTGCCCGCGGTCCGGTGGCGGCCTTCGTGTCGATCAAACAGCTCGGCACGAATGGCGGTGGTTTCTTCGGCCCCAACAGCGCGCATCCGCTCGAGAACCCGAGCTTCTGGACCAATGTCGTGGAAACGGTATCGATCATCCTCATTCCGATGGCCTGCGTCTGGATGTTCGGCCGGATCGTTGGCCGCATGCGCCATGCCACGGTGATATTCGGCGTCATGCTGGCGCTGGTGCTGCTGCGCGTTGCCGGCGGCATCTGGTTCGAATCCGCTCCGACCCAGGCGTTCGCCGACCTCCCGATCGAGCAGACGACAGGCAATCTGGAAGGCAAGGAACTGCGCTTCGGTGCATCGGCTGGTCCGCTCTGGTCCGTGCTGACGACCTCCACCAGCAACGGTTCGGTCAATGCGATGCACGACAGCTTGAACCCCCTCGCGGGTATGATGCCGATGATCGGCATGTGGTTGAACGAAGACTTCGGCGGCGTCGGTGTCGGCATGATCAACATGTTCCTTTATATCGTGGTCGGCGTCTTCATCGCCGGCATGATGATCGGCCGCACGCCGGAATATCTGGGCTGGCGCATCGAGGCCCGCGAAGTCAAATTCGCCATTCTCGCTCTTCTGGCGCACGGCCTCTTCATCCTCGGCGGCACGGCGGTCTTTGCGGCGACGCCGTGGGGAGCGGATGTGCTCAACAACGTCGGCCCGCACGGCTTCAGCGAGATCCTGTACGAGTTCTCCTCGGCGTCGGCCAACAACGGCTCCGGCTTTGAAGGACTGGGTGACAACACTGTGCCCTGGAACGTGGCGACAGGCATCGTGATGCTGCTCGCGCGCTTCATTCCGATCATTCTGCCGCTCGCGATCGTCGGCTCGCTTTCCGCAAAGCGCAGAAGTGCGGAGTCGAGCGGTACGCTCAGCGTCGAGGGCGGCACTTTCGCGACCATGCTGGCGGCGACCATCCTCGTCGTGGGTGCCCTGACCTTCTTCCCCGCGGCAACCCTCGGCCCGATCGCCGAACACTTCATCTATATGAACTGATCAATCCGGAGACAGAACCATGGAAGCCCTTTTAGCAAGCGTCCGGATCACCGTAGCCACGATGGCGATTTGCGTCGCCGGATACGCCACGGCCGTCTGGGCCGTCGGTCAGGCGATCACACCGGAGACGGCGGACGGATCGCTGATTACCCGTCCGGACGGAACCATCATCGGAAGCCGCCTTATCGCGCAGCCCTTCAGCCAGCCGAAGTATTTCTGGCCACGGCCGTCGGCCGTCGACTACAACGCCGCGGGCGCCGGCGGCAGCAACAAATCGCCGACGAGCCCCGATCTCACGGATCGCGCCCGCGAGATCGTCGCAGCCTATGGTGCAACCCCCGAAAATCCTCTGCCGGCGGAGCTTGCCGCTGCGTCGGGTGCTGGACTCGATCCGCATATTTCCGAACGGGCCGCACTTTACCAGGCAGCCCGCATTGCCGAGGCGCGCCGCCTGGCCGAGCCGGAAGTCGAGGCGCTGATCCACCGGATGGCTTTCGCGCCCGGCGGTTTTCTGACGGCGGATCGTCTCGTCAATGTGCTGGAACTGAACCTCGCGCTCGATGGCACGGGAACGCCGCAGCAATAGAAGCTGAAGCCAGGGCGGCGCTGCCGCCGCCAGATCAAGATGATTTTAGGCCTGATCGGCCTAAAATCTGATTCCTGATGTCGGTCGGCTTCACCGATTGCGATGAGCGGCGGCCGGCCCATCTTTCCGACGTGCACCCACAAGGCGGCGCATCGCAATTTTCCTTCCTGATCCGAAATGCGATCATCTCCGGTCGGATATCCCTTGCCGGAGACATTCAACGACGACTATTCCAATCATGCGGCAGTCCCGGAACTCCAGGACGGCGACAGCGTCATGAGCGTCCCTTGCCTCAATCCTACCCAGAGTCCGCCCGTGCGGCTTCGCAAGCGTGATTTCAAACCGCCCCGACAGCGATCTGCATTAGTCGATTGTGCTCCACAAAACCAACATCATTTCCGCCCAAAGAGTGATTGGAGCCTCTAGCCTTGGCTTTTGGCCCCTCTATATCACCCGTCGGCCCGAGACGATCGTCTCGCTTAATCATAAGGTTGGACCAATCCAACAGGGAGAAATGACAGACAGGGCTCAATGATTACCGTGCCCAACAGATAGCCCGTGTCTTCTGGATGCGGTTCACAGGGAGGAGGCAAAGGGAGCGGAAAACGTGCGCGAAAAAGGGTAGCTGTGGAATGACGATGCTCACATACGCTTGTTACTGCATTGAAGGGGTCGGCCATGAGCATTGCTGACCGGCTGGTGACAGGAAGCCTCTGGGTCACGCTTTCGAGGGTCATCGTCAACGGGCTGTCAACACTCAGCACCATTGTCCTGGCTTGGTATCTCTTGCCTTCGGACTTTGGCGTTGTGGCACTCGCAACGACAATGCTCGTCATCGTGACGACGATCACAGAACTTTCCCTGAATGAGGCGCTTATCCGTCACGAAGATCCGGGAGAATCCCATTTCAGCGCGGCATGGACGCTGGCTGCGACGCGTGGCCTGATATTGTGCCTTCTCTTCGCAGCGCTCGCCTATCCCGCTTCCCTCATCTATGACGAGCCGCGCCTGTTCGGCGTTCTCCTCGCCTTGAGCCTCAGCTTCCTGATAAATGGGCTTGCGAATCCGCGGCGGATCATGCTCCAGCGGGAGCTGATTTTCTGGCAGGAGTTCGTGCTGAACGTTGCCCAGAAAGTCGCCGGCTTTGTCGCCACCGTCGCCATCGCGGTCATCTATCACAGCTACTGGGCGCTTGTGATCGGCACTTTGGTCATGCAGGCGACGAACGTTCTGGCGTCATACTTCATTCTGCCGTTTCGCCCGCGCATAACCTTCTCCCATATGCGCGAATTCTTTTCGTTTTCCATCTGGATTACTGCGGGGCAGATCGTCAACACACTCAATTGGCGCTTCGATTACCTTCTGCTGGGGAAGCTGCTGGATGGCGCCGCCCTCGGCTATTATTCGCTCGGCGGCCAGCTTGCGATGACGCCCACGCGTGAAGCAACCGCGCCGCTGACCGCGACGATCTATCCCGCCTTTGCCAATGTCCGCCATGATCCTCACCGCCTGGCAGCGGCCTATCAGCGGACGCAGGCGCTCCTGACGGCCGTCGCATTGCCTGCCGGCATAGGCATGGCGGTCATCGCAGATCCCCTCGTCAGGCTGGTGCTTGGCGAAAGGTGGCTTCCCGTGATCTTCATCATCCAGGCGCTTGCGTCGGTTTACGCGCTGCAGACGTTAGGCTCTCTCAATCAACCCCTTGGCATGGCGCTGGGACATACCCGGACCCTCTTCATCCGCGACACGCAGATGCTCTTTGTGCGGGTTCCGGTGATTACGATCGGCCTGGTGTTCTGGGGGCTTCCGGGGCTGATATTCAGTCGCGTGCTCACCGGCCTCTTCAGCGCTTTCGTCAACATGATCATCGTGAAGCGCTTCATCGATGTTTCGGTCACGGCGCAGTTGTGGGCAAATTTCAGGGCGCTCTCCAGTTCGGCCGTCATGGCTGCGGGCGTCTTGCTTGCCCATCGCTATATGGGCGTTGAGACCACGCAGATGGCGCTGGTTCTGCAACTCGCGGTCCTCGTTTGCCTTGGAGGTGTTCTCTATTGCGGCTCCAGTGTCTTTCTCTGGCTGGTCATGGACCGTCCGAATGGTCCGGAGACCGAAGTCAGGAAGATCGCCTCCAAGGTGCTCTCCAAAGTCAGTCACGCCTGATCTCAGGCTTGTTTTCTCACAACTTTCGAAAGAGAGGTACGATGTCAGGTGCTCAGCAATCCGAACTCATCACCAGGCTGCAGGATAGAACTCACGATTGTTTGAAAAAGTTCGTCAAGCCTGATGAACCCATCGCGATACTGGATTTTCCCGATATCAAGAATTGCGGGGATTCTGCAATCTGGCTGGGAGAGATGGCTTATTTGCAGCATCGGTATGCAAAGCGGCCCTCCTACGTCTGCACGACCGACGATTTTTCACCCGAAGAACTCAAGAGCGTAGCCCCGAATGGTCCGATCTTCATTCACGGGGGCGGCAATTTCGGCGACGTATGGGTATTCCATCAGGACTTCCGGGAACGCGTGATGGAACTGTTTCCCGACCGGCAGATTGTCCAATTTCCGCAATCGATCCACTACAAGTCTCCCGAACGGCTCGAGCAAAGCAGGCGGGCGATCGGCAAGCACAAGAACTTCGTGCTTCTGGTGCGCGACGAGGAATCGTTTCAGTTCGCCCAGGAAAATTTCGATTGCGAAACCTATCTGTGCCCGGACATGGCCTTCTGCATCGGGGCCGTCCAGCCTGATGCGCCGCAATTCCCCGTCCTTGCGATGCTCCGTCAGGACAAGGAACAGGTCGGTGCGGTCGATTTCTCTGCCTATCCCGACATCCCCAAGGAGGACTGGATTACCGAGGACCCCTCGAAGGTGCGCGTCGCCAAGGCGCTCGGTGCGGCATCCGCGCTGCTACAGCTCAATCCTTCCGAGGTACGGCTGCGCAAGCTGGATGCGGCGGCCAACAACCGCTTCCGGCGCGGTATCCGGCAGATTTCTCGTGGCCAGGCGATCGTGACCGACCGGCTGCACGTGCATATCTGCTCGCTTCTGATCGGACGCCGGCACGCGGTGCTCGACAACAATTACGGAAAAATCCGCCGTTTCATGAATGCTTTTTCAGGGGGCACGGACCTGTCCTACAAGGCAACGTCGCTCGATGACGGCATCAGATGGGCAAGAGAGCAGGCGGCTGTTGCGGCTTGACCGTGCCCGAAATCAACGACCGGAGGCTGTCATGAGTGTTTTAACGTTCATCATCCCTGTGAGGCATCAGAAAAACGCGCGCGATTGGAGCTTCCTGAAGAGGAATCTCACGCAGACCGTCGCATCCATCGCGAATCAAACCAGTTCTGACTGGCGAGGTATAATCGTTGCCAACGAAGGTGCCGATCTTCCCGTGCTGCCGGATAAATTCTCGGTGACGTGGGTGGACTTTCCGCCGAACGATATCCACGAGCGAGGCGATGCGACCGAGGAGGATTTTCTCGACTCGTTCCGCGCCGACAAGGGGCGTCGCGTCCTGGCGGGCATGCTCGATGCCCGCGACAGCCGCTTCTTCATGATCGTTGACGACGACGATTTTGTCAGCGCCCGCATCGTCGCGTACGTTTCCCGGCACCAGAACGAAAACGGCTGGGCGATCGATAAGGGCTATATCTGGGACGACGGCGGCAGTCTTCTATTATGCCGTGACCAGTTCAACCACTATTGCGGCACATCGCTGATCATTCGTTCGGATCTGTACGGACTGCCATCGAAGGCGGAAGACGCATCGATCGAATGGATCAAGAATATGCTTGGCAGTCACGTCCGCGTCGTACCGGCTTTGGCCGAACGCGGGACGCCATTGAATTCCCTGCCTTTCCGGGGTGCCGTATACCGTGTTGCGCACAAGGGGTCGCATAGTAAGGCTCCGAGCCTCATCGACATGTATTTCCTGAACAGGAACGCTCTCAGGCGGCCTGTCAGCACGGTGAAAAACCTGGCGGGGTTGCGGCTGCTGTCGACTGAACACAAGAAAGAGTTTTTCGGGCTTTCGGGATAGTCGTTCAGGTGTCACCGACGATCCCGATGTAATTCCGGCCTCGCGCCCGAATCATAGAAACGGCGGCCAAAGCTGATTGGCTGCCGCGGAGACGGGCGTGATGTCGGTCGTAGAGGCTTGAAACGACTAGAGCGCGCTTTTGGCGCGCTCTAGCGAGAAATTGGCTCCCCGGGCCGGATTCGAACCGGCGACCTGTCGATTAACAGTCGAATGCTCTACCGCTGAGCTACCAGGGATCAACCGCTCGGTGGCGGCGTGTGCGGGGGGTAATACAAATGCTTTGTCGTTTTGCCAAGCGCTTTTTGTAAAAAAATCGAACTTGCTTGTTTTATCCCCGTTCAGGCCCCATCTGCTTCGGGGAAGACGGCCTTTCGGAAAAAGGAAACTGGTCTCCGGTGGCGCAGAAGCGGAAATCGACGAGATTCGGAGTGGACCCGCACACCCGAAGAGTGGGGTTCGGCAGCTGGCAGATCCCCCTGCCGCGCTCGCGGGCCGGCCGTATCGGCGTCGGCCTCTCCCTGCTGGTGGGCGGCACGCTGGGCTTCCTGCCGATTCTCGGCTTCTGGATGCTGCCGCTCGGCTTCGTGATCCTTTCGCACGACCTGCCGGCCGTTCGGCGTCAACGACGCCGTACCGCGCTCTGGTGGGCGAGGCGCCGCCGCGCGAAGCGGAGCGGAAATGACGGTACGGCGGCTCCTGGGTCAGCCGAACAGCGAGGCGATCCCCTGGCCGGCGCTGAAGGCGGCATAGGCGAGCACGGCGAAATAGATCACCGTGATGACGTTGAAGAGGTAGCCGCCCAGGACGATCATTCCGTCACGCTGGATCATGCCCGTCGACAATAACAGGATGGCGATTCCCGGCAGCGTGTTGGAGAACGGCACGAGGCCAAGCGGAAACATCAACAGTACCCCGCCGACTGCGATCGCAAGGCCGTTCAGCCGGTTGATCATTGCACCGGTCGTCAGCGCCGATAGGCGCGGTTTCAGGAAACGGTCGAGGCGGGTGACGATGTTGACGCCCTTTTCCAGTGCCGGCACCAGCTTCTGCGTATCGAGCTGACGGTCAAGAATCTTCCCCGGCAGCCAGGGCAGACGGTTCGCCGTGATCGCCAGGCTGATCAGGATGATGGCGGCTCCGAAGACGGTGCTGACCCCTGGGATGGAAACCGGGATGAGGAAGGGCAGGGAGGCGACGGCGCAGATGAGCAGCAGCCCCTGTTCTCCGACCGCATCCATGAGTTCGCGCAGCGTGATCGACTGGCCCTTGATGCCTTTGATGAGCCGGCGCAGCGTGTCGCTCAGCGAGGTGGAGGTATCCTGGAATTCGATGCTTTCGTCCAAGCTCATGCTCCGCACAATCTCCCCCGCGCCGGATGCATAGCAGCATTCGGTCCGGGAGCAAAGACCGCAAACCGACGCGCGCGTGCTTCAAGCCATCGCGCGGCGCTCATTCGGTCCTTGGCGCACGTGCCCTATTTCGACTGCATCCAATGATCATAGGCGCCGCAGGCGAGCACCATTACCAGGATTACAAGCACGATCGGGTTGAGAGCCGTGATGAATTCCAGATATTCCATGGTGGTCTCCTCCCACCGCTAGATTGCCGCCCCGGTGTCTCCTCACACCGGACAACGGCAACACCTTTAGCATAGTTCCCGCAGCTTTTCCACTTTGGCGAACGCGCGGAGCCTCTGGCAATCCCACTGCGAATCACTAGGATGTTTTCCGGGATTGAAGACGAGGCCGTATATGGCGTTCAGAGTGATAGAAGGCGGGCTTGCGGCCCGCTCGCCGGCGTTTGCCGGGACGACAGGTGACGCGCCGCCGACGCAGGAAGACGTGTTGCGGGAAGCGGAGCGGCGGATCAGGGCGATCGGTTACGACAGATGGCGCAACCGTGAGGCGGTCACCGGTATCCCGGCCCCGCGCGAAATCAAATATCTCGCCATGCAGATCGGCTATGTGGCGGAAGCCATAGGCAAGCTCGCCGACATTCCGGCCGACTTTCATTCCGATGTCTATTGGCCGGCCTGAACGCCTCGCGATCAGCTCAACATTCTCGCTTCGATACTGGCAAGTACGAAGGTTTCCCGCACTTTTTCCAGGGGAAGCCTGCGCTGCAGGCCGGCGGCGCATTCCTTCAATGCCCTGAGATAGTAGGTACCTTCGCGCACCGGCCAACGCCACTTGAGGTATTCCAGAGCCTCTCGCGGGCCGCGAACCACTTCAGGAAAACCATATCCGACACGTACTCTTACAGGGGAACTCCACAGGACTTCATCTGTTGTCGTCACGTCATTCATTGTCCCACACCTTGCATTGCGGGGGTGCAAACTTGCTCGACCGGATTTGGTTCCCTCATTCTGGCGGATTCTTCCCCAACCGTGGCTTTGTCGGTTCGGCGTCTGCAGGCGTCAGCGGGGCCTGTCCGGCATTCTGGCTTTCTCTTCGTAGGAAAAATATGGCAATCGAGGCGAACCCGCTTGCGCCATCATTCGATTCGTTCTAAACGCCCGACACCACTCGCTCTTTAAGCGTTCGGATGGCCTCGTGGCGGAGTGGTTACGCAGAGGACTGCAAATCCTTGCACCCCGGTTCGATTCCGGGCGAGGCCTCCAATCCCCCTGACGGGCGCTCCTAACAGATTGTAATTCCAATAAATTTCTATCAGGTGTGGCAGCTGGGAACGTATCTCCAGGCAAGGTGTGGCAGTCTGTGCCTCTTTCACCCCTCGGCGGTGAGCAATCTTGCTCCCATTCCGTCCCAGTCAATCGTATTGACCGCTAGCCGCGCGAGACGAGCGCGTTCGGCGTTACGGGTATAGATTTTGGACGTCTTGCCGTCCTTCCAGCCGAACATAGCCTCGAGCATCGAATCGCTCGCGCCATTGTGCGCTTGGTCGGTCGCGAGCCCCTTTCGCACTGAGTGAGCCGTGCAATGGGGAAGCCCTGCCTGGGTAAATCATTTGGAGATCCGGTTCCCCAGTCCCGTGATCGAGTAGGATGAACCGTAATCGGTCTGCATATACCTGAGGCCCTTCACGTCATGGTACGACAGGACGGCTTCAAGGACGGGGTGGATCGCGACGACGATATCAACCGGCGTCCGGTTGCGGTTCTTGAAAAGCCGGAGCTTGAAGACGTCTTTCTGCCGATGCTGCGGACCGATCAATGCCGCGTCCGACACGCGGAATCCCGTAAACATCAACAGAGCCAGCGCCAGCACGGCCTTTGACTTAACGCCGTGCTTTTCGATGTACTGGCCGATTTCGGCCGGCGTGATGGTGTGGTGGCCTTCGGTCTGGACGCGGAAGGGCCTCCACCATCCGCGCCACGTTGGCGATGTAAGGCTTGCCCTTGGCATCCTTCGTGTCGAATATTTGCCGCAGAACCTTCAGGCGTTCATCGGCAGCGAATGGCGTTTCCTTCTTCCGGTCGCGGAGCGCCTCGACGTGGCCAGCCGTGATAGAGCCCATGGGCACATCGGCCATTTTACGTTTCTCTTTCGGCTCGCGGCTAAGCGGCTCCTCCCACATTGATTCGATAATGGAGCGTCGCTTGGTCTGGGTTGTCTCGTCGAGCGACGTGAAAGCGGACGACTTCATATAGGCCATGCATAGCCACCGGAAGCTGTTCTGCTTAACAGTGAGGGACAAAGAGGGTGCGCGTCCTCTTTGCGCGCCAGCGCCTTTCCTGAGGCGTTTCTGGCCTCCCAATATTTTCTGGCAAACTCTTCCGATTTTATATCGTCCGGCAGGCGACATATCCTAACGCCATCGATGCGCAGATAATACCGCATCGTGCCGTGCCGGCGCTTGTTCTTTTCGACAAAGGGATATTCGACGGTCGCCATATCGGTCATGCCGACATGCTCCAATCCTCGCCGCCGGCCTCCTTCCGCTGCTCTATTCCTTCTTCAGGCCATGAGGCCATCGCAGCGACGAGATCCGAGACCAGCCATACCTTACGGCAATGCCATTTCCGAGGTTTCGGAAGGAATCCCTCTTCCACCATCAGATCGACCGTATTCGCGCTGACCCCGATCGCCTGGGCGACCTCAAGCCTGTTGAGACCAAGGCGCGGAACATTGCGGGTGAGATCAACGGTGTTGCCCATTAATCCCCGCTTTCCCCGCTATCCACAGCCCGTTTTTCCACAGCGCCGGAACCTGCTTCCATCGCTTCAGCCGTCGGGAACTTCCACGGGACCAGAGGCGTCGCGTAGGCGAGCATCAAGGGATGCCGTGGCTGCCCATCAGGCGCGGTTCCCCAGCACATCGGCTTGGCGCCAGCCTCGTTCAAAACGTCCACCACCGCATGCCACCTTGTGCGCAATGGCTTCGGAAGCTTTGATAAAGGCCCCCACGCTACAATGTGGATGTCGGCGCCCTTGATTGCCTTCGCGATGTATGCGTCGTTCTCCGGCCCGATTGGGTCAGCAGCGATAGCTAGCGCCTTCACGTCCTTGTTGATGAGAGCGCATAGGTTCCAAACCAGAACCTTGCTGGCGCCCATGC